>DATINK010000094.1:0-3225 GCA_035474355.1 Chitinophagaceae bacterium
GCTGACTCCATCAGTTCCGCCGCCATTGGTATAAATATCAATGAAGCGATGGGAATGATCAGCTTGTAACCAGCCCAGGTATTTATCCATCTGGCTATACAACGCATCAAACAGAATTACTTGCTGTACCGGCATGCCCCCGTTTTGTAAAATATAAGCCATCACCCGGTAAGCGCCGCTATGCCCGGCTAAAATGATATTCCCCGGTTTGCATACAGCTGGTATGACTTTTTCTTTCTTCAGTTTTAATAAAACATCCGCGACTAACTCCTTAAATACATTCTTATTTTCCAGTTTGCCACCATAACCATCAGGTGCGTTTTTGGCAGTTTCTGCTAACACCAGGACAGCATTTGACCCGGCAGCTGCAAATTGTTTAATGAGTTCAAAGCGAGTAGTGGAACTGTCAATATTATTAAACCAACCGTGAAACCAGAAAAGCAGGTCAACATTTTTAGTCGCATCCAGTTTTTTAGGCGCGATGATCATTACGGAGCTATCCATATAGTGCGTAGCGGCATCATATAAAACTTTATCGTATAAATGACCTTGTGACCTGCCTGTATCGGGAAAAGAAGTATGGGAGGAAGTGATGCGGAAAATTTTCATGTCATCGCTTTGTGCAAATGACAGCTTTGGAGTGACTACGATCCAAAAAAACACAAATAATTTCACGGTCTTTGATTTAATTTCAGCCCACGGTTTCAACCGTGGGAATTAGATAATCTATATCACCTTCTTTTTCCATTTCCCGCTCCTGATATACAGGAATGAAAGTATAAATAATATCGACCAATACAGCAATTCTGATGAAAACGCCCAGACCAGGGAAAGTTTCCACAACTCAATGATAAGGTATATATATATGGTGTAAAGGATGATGGCTACTATTTCAATGGCCAGATTGACTTTTGTGTTGCCGGTACCGGTTACTGAATTCAGCCAGACCGTCGCGGGAGACATGGCCATGATGCCGATGGTCACCATCCTGATTACCGGGATGGCTTCATCGATAAAGCTGCTGTCTTTTGTGAAGAACCCAATGAAAAGAGCCGGGAAGACATTGATGAGGATACAAAGGATAAATGTAAAAGCCAGGCTCAGCATCATGATCTTTTTGATCAGCCTGACTACCTGGTCCTTTTTGTCCTGGCCGATGATATTACTCACCATCGTATTAGTGGTACTGGCAAAGGCCCAGACAAAGATCCCGAACAAACCAAAGATCGTACGCATGATATTGCTGATAGCCAGCGGACGCACACCAAGGTGTTCAATAAAAATATAAAAGACCAGCCAGGCAATGATGCTGATCAGCCATTGAGCGACAAGCGGGGAAGATTGACGAAAGATTAATCCTGCGAGCGGACCATGGTAGCGCCAATGTTTAAATAATTCAAAACGAACATAAAACTTCTTATAAAATACAATACCTAATACAACCAGCATACCCGCGAATTCAGAAATGACCGAAGCCCAGGCGGCACCGTTAAAACCCAGTTTGGGAAATCCATAATGTCCGAAGATGAGCAACCAGTCGAGGAGAATATTGAGACCTGCTTGTATCCAGAAACCATATTTCATGTAACGGCTATTGTTGGTACTTACCAGGAATGCGTTGCATATCTGGAAGCCGTATAAAAAGAACACACCCCAGACGCGGATCTTCAGGAAGGAAACAGCAGCACGTTGCACTTCGGGATCATGCAGGCTGAAAGAAAGAAAATAAGGACTGAATAACCAGGTGACCAGCACAGCCGCCAGGGCGAAAAAAAGAGCGATCCATAATCCCTGGGAGAATAGTTTCCCGATCTCAAGAGGCCGGTTTTCACCGGCACGCCGGGAAAGCAGTCCCTGCAGGCCGCTATTCAATCCATTTCCTACCAGGGCGAATATGAGATAAAATACACCGGTAATGCCGGCCGTAGCGAGTTCCGTCTCACCGATGCGACCAATAAAAATATTATTCGTAATAAAATTCAACTGGGGAATGAGCATGGCGAGACTGATAGGCAAGGCGATACCTAAGATCTGCCGGGTGCTGGTCTCTAATTGAAGATCATTTGATGAAACAGGAGAAGTCATAAAGATGTCGACAAACTTATGATTATTTCACGCTAAGACGCCAAGCTGCGCAAAGAATACAGGGGGCGTTCTTGCGACTTTGCGGAACTTTGCGCTTTTGCGTGAAATCAACTCTGAATTTTTAGTTATTATTGCACGCAACATTTAAAAATGCTGAAACAATTGTTTTTGATAGGTGAACTGACTGGTAAAACAGAGGATTATACGCTTTCCATCCGGATAGGTGAAAAACATGTTGGATTTTCGATCAGTGAGGCGGGGACCGGCTCTTTGACGACACTGGTATTTTATTCAGCGGAACTAATCAATACTGAATCATTAGATCATCTGTTATCTCAACAACCCCTATTGAAAGAAAAATTCAGGCAGGTATTTGTCGGATTTGATTACCCGGAAGCTACCCTGGTTCCTGATTCATTGAATCAACCGGGTTCGGCGCCTTTTATTTTGAACGCCTTATACGGAGTAAACGGGCAATCCACCATCCTGCAGGATGCTGTCAGGGCCTGGCAATTGCAAACCATCTATGCAGTTCCGACAGGCGTTCACCAATGGATATCCAAACATTTTCCTGGTTCCCGGTACTGGCACCAGTATTCAATCGGGTTAAAAAATATCAAACCCGCGGAAGAAGAAGGCCACCTGTTACTGGAAATGCGCATGGAGGACCTGTCGGTCATTCTTTCCGCAAAGGGAAAATTATTAGTGGCCCAGACATTTTCATATACGAATCCTTCCGATGTACTTTACTATTTACTGAAAGCCTGTGAAGAGTTCCATCTTTCGCCCGCCACCATTAAAATAGAAATATCCGGGCTGATTGAAAAAGACTCAGCGCTGTTCAGGGAAATATGGCAGTATTTCCAATTCCCGGAATTGAGAAACCCGCAATGGAATATAAATGATCCGAATCTATCAGTCGCAGCCCATTTTTTCACATCGCTTAATGATCTGGCCCGATGCGTATCATAGGTGGTGAATTTGGGGGAAGGAGATTCAATCCCCCGCCGAAAATGCCTTACACCCGTCCTACAACGGATATGGCGAAAGAAGGCCTGTTTAATATTTTACAACACAACCTGGATATAAGTTCCTTAAAAACACTCGATCTTTTCGGTGGCACGGGAAGTATAAGTTATG
>DATINK010000095.1:0-6944 GCA_035474355.1 Chitinophagaceae bacterium
AGATCCCTCGTTTTTGCCCCCATCCCCTAAAGGGGAGTATCATCTTCGAAACAATAGTGATCTTCAAAGTATTGTAAACCCACTATCAGTCATCAGTTTTCAGTTATCATCTAGTTCTCAAACCTCGGGTTCACAAAATTATTCACTTTCGAACCGAAGCGATAAGTAAGCCCGAAACCGGTATAGAAATTATATCCCGATGCAAGTTGCCTTTGCCGGGTAAGCACTTCCTGGGGTGTGGCGCCTCCTTTGGGAAGGAATAACTGGTCATGCGTAAGTCCTCCGAAAGCATACATATTGAATGATAGTCCGCCGGTGATACGGATATCGGTAGATAAATTAATACCGAGGTTGAAATATTTCCAGTCCTTGAAATAATTATGATAACTGATACCCACATAAGCCGAACCCCATTTCTGGTTAAAGGTCAGATTTGCATCAGCACGATGACCCCATAAAGTTTCTTTTGTCTTTTCAAAAAAAGTTGTGTCATAATAGCGGTTCCGTTTTACATCCAGGCTATAACTGATGGTGATCAGTTTCGTGCTGACATCTTTATAGGGGAATATATCATATTCTATGCCTCCCCTCCACGAAATGCGTCCCTTATTATTGGAAAAAGTGCTTTGGTTAAAATCGACCTCATAACCCCAGCTCCAGTGACTGTTGATACTTTTAATAAGGTAATGTGAAAACCCAATTTCATGGTTCTTTACCGTAAATTGGTCTATGACACCGGGAGAACTCTCGTATTCAAAGGATGATTTATTGGTGCTGCCGTATACTTCAAATGCCAGCTTGGTTTCTTCCGTGGTTCTGTTTGCATTGAAATTGCTGTAATACCTGAAGTCTTTATAATTTTCGTCAAGACTGATGTTCCCGCTTCCATTCAGACGGAACACCCAATAGTTCCATGGATCTTTAGTGGGCTCTGCCCTGGGTTCTTTTGTATCTCCCTTTGATTCAGCTTTTTTGAATTCGATCAGTACGTCTTTTGCGGCTGAAGTGCGGGCTATATAAGGGGCAAGTCCCAGTTTTATATACCTGATCAATTCCTGTCTTCTCTCAAAATCCGTTGACGTTGAACTGGTATTATACCGAAGTGTATCATGAAGGTTTTTATAATTATTCTGCCCGAAGAATATCAGTTGATGCTGGCTGCCACCGCCACCTGTACTTTGTTCAGTGATCAATACGTGTACATCCGCTGCCTGGTTATCGTTTAAAAAATCGATCAGGTTGATCTCCGATCGCAGGTAGGTCATATCGCACCAGGAATTACTGCAATCGATGAATACTTTCAGGCGGGCATTATTCTGTGCCTGGCTAATAAAGGAAATAAATAAAATAGAAAGGAGGAGGATCTTGCTTTTCATGGCTGGCTTGTTAACGGTTAGGAATCGTAAAGAAAAGCTCTTCAGCAGGAACGGCGAAATTTTCTTTATGAAAGGAAAAGGGGATTTGATGAAAGCATAGACATTTCGGGGGATTCTCTCTGGTACACTTCATAGAGTGTTTCGATGGCTTTTCTTCCTTCAGTGCCCATCGATACAGAAAAATCATTTACATAGAGGTCAATATGCTTTCTCATCACCTCTTCACTCATTGTTTGTGCATATTGTTGCACATAAGCCGAAAGGGCAGGATAGGTTTGACGGGCATTATCAATACTCATCCTGATCAGCTTTTCAAGATTCATGACAGTAGCCGGTCCCCATTTTCTTTTGATGGCAATGCCTCCCAGGGGCAGGGGCATTTTCGTTTCCTTTTCCCATTGTTCTCCAAGGTCAAGTTGCCTGATCAATCCCTTATCGCGATAAGTAAACCGGTTCTCATGAATAATGACCCCCAGGTCTGTCTTTCCTGAAAGGACTGCGTCCTCAATATCAGAAAATAACATGGGCAGTTTATTCTTTGCTTCCGGGAAAGCATGGCTCAACAGGAAATTCGCGGTGGTATGAATGCCGGGAATGGCAATGGATGAATCAATGATATCATCCCTTGTGAAAAGCTTATTTTTTTTTGAGATCAGCAGGGGGCCTGCGCCCAGGCCCATCGCGCTGCCGGCATCCAGCAAGGCATATTCTTCGGTAACTCCGAAAAATGCCGGAAAGCTGAGTTTGGTAATATCCAGTTTTCCTTCCATTGCCCATTGATTCAGCGTTTCCACATCCTCCAGCACCGGTTCAAAGATCATATCCCCGGTGTTTATCTTCTTATTGACGAGGGCATCAAAAATAAATGTGTCGTTAGGACAGGGGCTAAATCCTATAGTTAGTGTCATTCAATAATGTCGATTAGTTGATAACTGATAACGGATAACTGATAGTTAAGTTCACTCATTTTGAATCCGGTTTAAGGGTTCACAGAAATTAATTTCAAAGGTTCGTTATAAGATGAATAAGAGCTTTGTTAAGTGTATCAATCGATTCTTTCAACGCCCATTTCTTTTTATTTCTTTCCCCGATATAATTTGAAACACTGCGTAGCTGGATGAAGGGGACTCTTTCCATCAGGCATACATAATGCAATGCCGCTCCTTCCATGGACTCAATGACCGGCCTGAATCTTTTTTTATAGGAATTGATCATGGATGGAGAAGTACTTACCTGGTTGACAGAGATACCTTTTACTGCTTTTAATCCGCTTGCTTTGATGGCGGGTACAGTCGCATTGATCAACCAGCCATTTTTATAGGGATACTGATTTTTCTTTGTGAGCCCCAGGTCGAATACGGATAGAAATCCTTTGGATGCAGAAACCCCCAGGTCTGCCACCTGCTCTTGCTTAATAGCCACAACAGAAGCCAGGGGTAATTTCCTGTCAAAACTTCCGGCTATTCCCACCTGGATCACGAGTCCCGGTTTTTTCAATTGTAACTGTTTGCTGATATGATAAGACGCCGCAGTCAGACCCACACCGGTTATCAGTACATCTATACTCATATCCATCGGTAAAAGGGATTCAGGGTCACGGTAATCTTCCAGGAAGGGACCGATCTCCTTAGCTGTCGCGGCAACAATTAAACAATTCATAGTGCTGATAAAACAAAAATTGTCCGCCATGGCGGACCCTGCAAAGATATTAATAACTTTGCCGCCCCAATGATGCAGTATGGTATACCTGACCAGAGCAGAACATTTTAATGCAGCCCACCGGTTATTTAACCCGGACTGGAGCTATGAGAAGAATGAAGAAGTGTTTGGCAAATGTGCCAATGAGAACTGGCATGGGCATAACTATGATATATATATCACTGTCAAGGGTGAACCCGATCCGGGAACGGGCTTTGTCATGGATGTGAAGAAGCTGAGCCAGTTGGTGAAGGATAGGGTGATAGATAAACTGGATCACCGTAACCTGAACCTGGACGTGGATTTTATGAAAGGAAAGATCTGCAGTACGGAAAACCTCGTCCTGGGGATCTGGAATGAGCTTGAACCTTTCTTACCCAGGGGTGTTTATTTACATGGTATCAAATTGTATGAAACACCCAGGATCTTTGTTGAATACTTTGGGAGTTAAGAGTTGAGAGTTGAGAGTTAAGAGTTTATTATTTACATGATGAAAGAAAAAGTTGCTGTATATCGTAGAGAGCATTTCAATGCAGCCCACCGGCTCTTTAATCCGAAATGGGATGATGCAAAGAATGAAAAGGTCTTTGGAAAATGCGCCCTGCCCAATTACCACGGGCATAATTATGAACTGGAGGTGAAAGTAACGGGTAAACCGGATAAGAAGACGGGTTATGTCATCGACCTGAAAGAACTTTCAGATCTGATCAAGGCGGAGATACTGGGTAGGTTCGATCATAAGAACCTGAACCTGGATACCAAAGAATTCAAAGACCTGAACCCAACGGCTGAGAATATTGCGATCGTCATCTATAATATATTACGTCCGCAGGTCGACAAGAAAATGGACCTGCAGATCAGGCTCTATGAAACAGACCGCAATTTTGTCGAGTACCCCGTTGATTAAAATCGTAAATCGTAAATCGTAATTCGTAAATCGTCATGGCTTATAAGAAACAAGAAATTTATGAGGATAAGATTACTTCCGGAATGATAGAATCATACAGGGAAGTACTTGGCCTGTTAGGAGAGGACCCTAATCGTGAGGGATTGTTAAAAACACCGGAAAGGCTGGCTAAAGCGATGCAGTACCTGACCCAGGGTTACCAGTTGGATGGTAAAGCTATCATTGAGACGGCAAAATTTCATGAAGAAGTGAGTGAAATGATCGTGGTCAAGGATATCGAACTCTATAGTATGTGCGAACATCATATGCTCCCCTTTTTCGGCAAGGCGCATATCGCTTATATTCCTAACGGCTGGATCACAGGTCTGAGTAAGATCGCGAGAGTTGTGGATGTATATGCGCGCCGGCTCCAGGTGCAGGAAAGACTGACAGTGCAGATCATGAATGCGATCAAAGACACGTTAAATCCATTGGGCGTGGCCGTGGTCATCGAAGCCAAACACCTGTGCATGATGATGCGGGGCGTGCAAAAACAGAATTCAACGACAACTACTTCAGCGTTTGACGGCGAGTTTCATAAAGACCCCACCCGGAGTGAATTCCTGAAACTGATCTCTTCTAATCTTGGCTGATATTTCACGCAAAGCCGCTAAGTATTCGCTAAGACGCAAAGTCCATTGTATTCTTTGCGTAATCTTTGCGCCTTAGCGTGAAACCAATTGACAAAGATTTTTTTAGTACAGCAGTTTATGGCATTTTTGTCAACTTAATGTCACTCCATGAAGCACGCTTATATATTCCCAGGACAAGGATCCCAATTCCCGGGAATGGGAAAGGAGCATTATGAGCAAAGTGCTTTTGCAAAAAAACTTTTCGAACAGGCCAATGAAGTCCTCGGTTTTCGACTCTCCGATATCATGTTTAATGGTACAGAAGATGACCTGAAGAAAACACATGTAACGCAACCTGCCGTTTTCCTGCATTCGATCATTGCGTATAAAAGTATTGAACAGAACCAGCCCGATATGGTGGCAGGCCATTCACTGGGAGAATTTTCAGCGTTGGTTGCCAATAGTACATTAAGTTTCGACGACGCTATGCTATTAGTCTCCGTTCGGGCCAAAGCCATGCAAAGGGCCTGCGAGATCAATCCTTCTACCATGGCGGCAGTCCTGGCCCTCGCTGACGAAAAAGTGGAAGCCATCTGTGAAGAAGTGCAGCGTGAATCCGGGGAAATAGTAGTACCGGCTAATTATAATTGTCCGGGCCAGCTGGTTATCAGCGGTTCCATTCGTGGAATCGATATCGCGATTGAAAAAATGAAGGCAGCAGGAGCGAAGCGGGCGCTTGTATTACCGGTGGGAGGAGCTTTTCATTCACCCCTGATGGAACCGGCCCGTGAAGAATTGAAAACGGCCATTGAAGCAACTACTTTTCATACACCCACCTGTTCCATTTATCAGAATGTAACGGCCAAAGCCGGTAAGGATAAAGAAGAGATCAAGGAAAACCTGATCGCACAACTGACAGGAGCCGTCAGGTGGAGTCAAAGTATTCAATCTATGGTCGCTGATGGCGCTTCCCGGTTTACAGAAGTGGGTCCTGGAAAAGTTTTACAAGGGCTGGTGTTGAAGATCAATAAGACAATGACAGTTGATGGGGTCAGTTGATATCAGAATTCGTACTTCGTACTTCGTAATTCGTACTTTACTCAGACATACATCGCGCAATTCACCCATTCATTATCAAAAGCCACATCGTATTTCTTATAGAAGTTGATTGCGTCTTCATTCCATTCCAATACCTGCCAGATAATTCTATTCCATTTTTTTTCCCTGGCTTCTTCAATGAGTTTTTCAAATAACAATTTACCGATCCCTTTTCCGCGCATATTTTGCGTAACGAGAATATCTTCGAGATACATGGCCTGGCCCTTCCAGGTGGAATATCTTATATAATAAAGAGCGAAGCCCACAACTTTTCCTTCCACTTCTGCGACAAATGTCCACCAGATGGGGTTCTTTCCAAATCCGCTTTCCACAAAATGCTCAGGAGTGACGGTTACTTCATTGGGTGCGCGTTCATAAATCGCGAGTTCTTTAATTAATTCGAGTAAAGCCGGGCAATCATCTTTGACAGCTCGCCTAATACTTATTTTCATTTTATTAATTATATTATTTGTTTCAATAAGAGTCGAATTACCCCCTTTAGGGGGCCAGGGGGTGATATCCAGGTCCTTTCACAAATCTCCCCGGTTTCGCACCCGTATGCTCTCCATCCTTCAATACCTGCACACCATTTACAAATACATGCAAGACTCCGGTAGCTAATTGATGGGGTTGTGCGAATGTAGCATGGTCAGTAACGGTTGCCGGGTCGAAAATGACGATATCGGCATAATTCCCGACTTTCAATTCACCACGACGGTCTAATTTCAAATTGGTTGCCGGAAGCTTCGCAAGTTTGCGAATGGCTTCAGCCAGGCTAAGGATCTTTTCATCCCGGGAATATTTACCGATCACCCTTACAAAATTTCCATAAGCTCTCGGATGCGGGTTAGCATTCATGAAAACACCTTCCGGCGCTTCGGAAGCTTCATCGGAACAAAAACTCACCCAGGGAATGGCTACCTCTTTTTTGATATTGTCTTCTGTCATCGAAAAATAAGAAACCCCGATCCGGCTGCTATCCTCAACGATCAAATTCATGGCTGTTTCTTCCGGCGTGCTGCCACGCATCGCGGCCACATCTTCCAGTGTTTTTCCAATGTATTTACGAAGAGAATCTCTCCGGAAGCCCAATAACAAAACGCCTTTTGCACCACCTGCGCCATAATATGTATTTTCCCAATCCTGTGCATTGGTATTCATCGCCACCTTCATTTGCTGGCGGATGGCAGGGTCCTGTAATCGCTTCCAAAGTTTATCGAATCCACCATCCTGGAGTGATGGAGGAAATGCGGC
>DATINK010000096.1:0-7581 GCA_035474355.1 Chitinophagaceae bacterium
CCTTAACCAGGGGAAATGCTTTCATGGGTTGAATGAGGACGGGCTTATCAAGATTTATATCACTCAGCCTGCACATGCACATCAGCCTGGGAATACCATTCACCTCGGCAGAGCAGGAACCACAATGCCCGGCTTTGCAATTCCACCTAACGGCGAGGTCGTTCGCTAATTTGGACTGGATATTCAATACGGCATCCAGCACCACCATCCCCTCGGAAACTTCAATAGAATAATCCACGAATTTTCCGTTATTGGCATCGCCCCGTAATATGGTAAAGGTTGCGGTGGCCATTATTTCATTTCTTCGATTATTTTTTTCAGTTCATCCCCCGGTTCGGGGACGGCTTCTTTTCTCATGGTCATTTCACCGGTGCTTGTATCTTTTTTAATGATCAGGTTAAATCTTGCGTTTTTATCATCTTTCTGCGGAAAATCTTCTCTGAAATGTGCGCCCCGGCTTTCTTTTCTTTCTATAGCAGACATGGTGATCGCCTCGGAGACAGTAAGCATATTATGAAGATCGAGGGCCGTATGCCATCCCGGGTTAAATTCACGATTGCCCACCACACGCAGGTTAGCGGCTCTTTGCTTCATTAGCTTCAGGTGTTCGCGGGCCCTTAGCAACTCCGGTTCATTACGAACAATGCCGACCAGTTGTTGCATCATTTCCTGTAGTGCAAACTGCACATCGAATGGGCTATCTCCCTTTTCTTTTTCAAAAGGCTCCAGGGCTTGCTTGCCTGCCTGTGTTATTTTTTCTTCGTCGACCGTTCCGTAATTATTTTCTTTTGCAAATTTGGCGGCATATTCTCCCGCTCTTTTTCCAAATACCAATAGATCTGAAAGTGAATTCCCTCCCAATCTATTGGCGCCATGTAATCCGGCGCCGCATTCACCTGCAGCAAACAAACCTGGAACGGATGACATTTGTGTATCGGCATCCACCCTTACTCCCCCCATCATATAATGGGTAGTGGGTCCCACTTCCATAGGTTCTTTCGTGATATCTATATCTGCCAGTTTTTTAAACTGGTGGTACATGCCGGGTAATTTCTTTTTAATATGCTCTTCCGACTTCGCAATTTTTTTCTTTATCCAGGAAATATCCAGGAACACCCCTCCATGAGGACTACCCCTTCCTTCGCGGACCTCTCTCATGATACAACGGGCAACGTGATCGCGTGTAAGTAATTCCGGCGGCCGCCTTGCATTCTTATCTCCCTGTGTATACGCCCATCCTTCCTCTTCGTTTTCGGCTGTCGAGGCTTTATAATTATCAGGAATGTCTCTGAACATGAATCGCTCACCTTCTTTATTGAGCAATATGCCTCCTTCACCCCTTACCCCTTCTGTTACAAGAATGCCCATAACGCTCGGGGGCCAAATCATTCCAGTTGGGTGGAACTGTACGAACTCCATATCCATCAGCTCTGCTCCTGCATGATAACACAATGCCTGTCCATCGCCGGTATATTCCCAGCTATTGCTGGATATTTTGAATGCCCGTCCAATGCCACCGGTAGCCATGACGACTGCTTTCGATTTAAATGTCTTGAATCTTCCTCTTTCTCTTTCATATCCGAATGCGCCCGCGATCTTGTCTCCATCTTTCAGCAATGTGATGATCGTACATTCCATATGTACATTGATGCCCTGGTGGATCCCGTGATCCTGAAGTGTGCGGATCATTTCAAGTCCTGTCCGGTCGCCGACATGTGCAAGCCTGGGATATTTGTGCCCTCCGAAATTTCTTTGCAGGATCTTTCCATCTTTCGTACGGTCAAATAATGCCCCCCAGGATTCCAGTTCTCTTACTCTTTCGGGTGCTTCTTTTGCATGGAGCTCTGCCATTCTGAAATTATTCAGGTATTGTCCCCCGCGTAATGTATCAGTAAAGTGGACCTTCCAGTTATCGCGATCGTCAACATTTGAAAGTGCAGCGGCAATCCCGCCTTCTGCCATTACCGTATGCGCTTTTCCCAATAAAGATTTGCAGATCAACCCCACAGACGCTCCCTGTGTGGCAGCTTCGATGGCTGCACGCAAACCTGCGCCGCCGGCACCTATGACAAGTACATCATAGTTATAAGTATCGGCTGTATTCAATTTGTAATTTGTTTTTTGAGATTTGTGATTTAAAAAATCCTGATATCTTTCCAGATACCCATTGCGCAAAGTCTTACATATATATCCGTAAACCCCACCCAAAACAGGCTGAACCAGGCCCACATCATGTGTTTTTTATTCAGGCAGGTTACGCAGCGGTACATTTTTAACCGGACCGGCTTTCCCGATAAGCGGTCCATGAATCCTCCCACAACATGGCGCAGAGAATGACACCCCAGCGTATATCCGCCGAGCAACACCACGTTCACTGCAAGCACAAGGGTACCAACGCCCACACCAAATGATTTGACTCCTGTGGCAGGGTTGATAAACCATAGTGCCTTCCATACATCAATGGTGAGAAAAACAATGAACAATAAAGCGATATACATAAAGTACCGGTGTACATTCTGTATGATCAATGGAAATTTATTTTCCCCCCAATATTTTTTCCTTGGTTCTGACACCGCACAGTTAGGAGGATCGGCCCAAAATGCTTTGTAATAAGCGCCGCGATAATAATAACAGGTCAGCCGGAAAAGTCCCGGTGCCCATAAAATCAGTAGTGCAGGGGACCAGGGAAGAAAGCCGGGCCACCAACCTGGTTTGGGTCCGAACCAGCTATGCGGTGAATCACCAAAAAGTTCCGGTGAATACAAGGGCGAAATATAGGGGCCGGATACATAATGTTTTCCCTGGAATGCCGCCCAGGTAACATACACCACAAAGGAGCCCAGCCCGATAAAAGTGAAGAGTGGTTTTATCCACCATGCATCCTTGCGTTGTGTATCCCCGAACCGATGTACACCTCCCCCCAGGTTCATCTCAGCCATAAAACTGATTAAGATAATAATTGTTGAAAATAACCGGTCGCATCAATTGCCCAGACTGCAAAGTACTATCGCCGAAGATAAATCAAAAGACGATACAAGGGAAGCTATCGCGTAACAAAGATTCAGGCTTTTCGCTGAAAGGCTCCACTTAATAATTTATAAATAGATGCCAGGGCAAATAACCCGCCGAGAATCGCTACGATCGAAGAACCCGCAGGAAAATCATACTTAAACGCAAAGGCTAATCCCAGGAAACTAGCCACTACGCTAATGATAAAGGATATGATAAACACCAGCGTGTTGTTTTTGGTTATCATGATCGCTGATACGGCCGGGATGATCAGGAAAGAAAAGACCGGGATCACGCCATTGATCTTTACTGCATACACGATCGTGAGTCCGATCGAGATATAAAACAAGAAGTTCCATAAATTAAACGTTCCGATGCCGTCAATATTCCCGGTTTCATAGGCTTTCGTAAGCCCAAAGAAGTTTTTGAAGAATACAAGCTGGACCAGGGCGATCGATCCGAAAACAATTCCAATGCTGGTGATCTTTCCCCAGCTCACCGATAACACGTTCCCGAATAATACTTCCTGTATATCCGAATCTCCATGTGGTGTTTTTGAAATGAGCAGCACTGTCACGGCAGAAGCAAAGGCATATAAGATCCCGATAATAGCTTCCTGTTTTAATCTTTTGTCCCTGATATTGATAAATGACATCAGCAGGGCGCCGGCAAGCGTAAAGATCAAAGGAATGGACGTGGTGCCGGACCCGATAAATGCCGCGAAGGCAACGCCCAGGGAAGATATTTGTCCCAGCGCAAGGTCCACAAAAACGATTCCTCTTCCTACGACGTGTACGCCAAGATAGGAAAGCAGCGCCCCGGTGATCAGTACGGCTATAAAAGCCTGTACCATGAACGGCAGTTGAAACATTTCAAACATGATGGATGGTTTTAGTGTTATTTCAAATTCGCGACGATCTGGTTGATATCATAATCAAAAAGGTCAAAATAGCTTTTAACTCCATCGAAGGCCCCCACCGATGTAGCGATGGTCAATACCTTTACGGAAGTCTGCCTGGCCACCACATCAGAAGACGTGGTTGTAAAATAGGGTGAGGAAATGATCACTTTGATATTATCCGCTTTCACCTCTTTGATCACTTTTACCAATTGAGAAGGAGAGGGGGGTATCCCCGGTTTGGGTTCCATAAAATCCACAATGTTCAACCCGAACCTGTTTTCAAAATAAACCCATTCATTATGGTAGGCAATGATCTTTGCCCCTTTGAACGGAGCCATCTTAGCCTGCCATTCCTTCATTTTATCATCGATCTTTTTAAAAAAAGCAGATAAATTGTTTTCATAGAATTGTTTGTTGTCCGGATCCACCCTTTCCAGCCCGTTGGCAATATTTCGTGCGATCACTTTCCCGTTCAGGGGGTCCATCCAGTAATGCGGGTTACCATATATATGTATATCCCCCTCCGCCCGGTTGGCAACTGAAGGGACCTGCAGTAAACCAACTCCCACAGAAGCATCCACATAGCCCGGTGCCCCTTTTTGAATTTTTGTGTTTCGGGAACTGGAAAGTAATGAAGGAGACCAGCCCGTTTCAAGGTCAAGGCCAACGGTAACAAAAAGGTCGGCGCTTGAGAGGTTGATAATATAGCTGGGTTTGGGGTCTACAAAGTGAGGGTTTTGATAACCCGTGGCAATAGACATGGCAGACACCTTGTCGCCGCCGATCAATTCCGCGATACTTCTCAGATCGGTAAGTGTTGTCACTACTTTAATTTTCCCGCCTGCCCGGGCCTGGGAAAAAATACCCAGGAGAAACGCAACAATGATGATCAATTTAATTTTCATGATGATTATTCTTTAATTTTTTTTTTTTTCAATATTGATGTGCGCCATGCGCGCCGATAACAAAGATCCAGCGCAACCAGGCCTGGTAATATCGCTTATCGATATTGTCGTCAGTTGTTTTGGCTTCCAGTTCCAGTTTTGAAAATTCTGTTGCATACCAACCCGCCGTCATTGAATAAGCCTGCTCTTTAATGCTTTTATCAAATTGGTTCTGCGAGTAATCATAGCGCCCGGTTAAAAACCATCTTTTCGCAACCTGAAACTGGAGAAATGAATAGAGTCCGAAAGAATGGATCGTTTCAACGGGACTGGTATGTCTTGATCCGCAAAAAAATTCAGATTGCCAGGTAAGCGACTGGTAGGTGTTCAACTTGACCGGTTTCCATTTATAAGTAAGGTCGGCTGCCAGGATATGTGTTGTTCTGGACAGGTCGTTCGGACCACAAATAGCCGAAAGTCCCAACTCAAGCGTTGCGTTCTCATTCAGTGTAAAGAAATTCTTCAGGTGTCCGAGATAGGTGAAGCGGTTATTGTCTTCCCGCAAAAAACTCGGTGTTTCTGAGTTGCCCGCTGTTGTCTGGACAATCAGTTCCTGGTAGAATTTTTTATTCGGAACCAGCCAACTCAATGAAAGACCTTCATCGCTTAATCCTTCTTCTCCAAAATAATTCACGAAAGCGTTGGGCATATCGATGAAGGGGAGTGCATGACCGTGTACAGGATTAATGCGGCCCACGGCTCCTTTGAATTTTCCGACTTTCAATTGGAGTTTTGCAGGCAATGAAAGTGTGGTGAGGTATCCCTCTTCCACTTCGACGCCATATTTGCCGGCTTCGTCTCTTCCAAAAGCAATAAAAAAATCAGCGCGGGCATAGGGATCGACTGTCGCCTGCAATGAAAGTTCTGTTTCCTTCAGGTAAGCTTCAATATTTCTTTTTCCCCGGTTGATCCAGGAAGCGCCAAAATCCCCGATCACCCCGATATCCGGGTTGAAGTTCAGGGAGGAGCGTGTTTGTGTGGGTGCAGTTGCAGGGGCCTGCATTTGTTGTTCGATCTGCAATAACAATAATGAATCGGCTTTCGCTGTGCTGTCCCTGGCATCTTGCCCATTCATTATTCCCGGCAGAAAAACAAATACCAGCAGCAGGTATTTTAAATATTTTTTCATTTCATACGCGTTACATCAAAGCCATAGGGCTTCAACGGTTTTTAAATAATGGGAATTGACAGGCGTTACAATGACGCTTGTTACATGCCCGTCCGACTGGCCTCAGCCGGCGGACTCAGGATTGAGCAGTGGGCGGCCCGCGTAATGAACTGAAGTAATGAGAGACCTGGCGTATATCAGCCTCGTAAAAAGAAATGAATGCTGTTGTGTGAAAATTCGCCGGAACGATGTTTTCGTTAGATGGCTCTGTAAAAGGAAGCAGGAAATCATCGATACAGCTGCAATTCAGGTTACTTGCTTTTTCACTGATGGGCCCATCTGTGGGGAAAGAATGGCTGGTAGCAGGATGGATCTGGTTATGGATATATAACCCCAGCCCAATCTTTTGGGTAAAGACCAATAATATGACCAGGGCCATCACCTTAACGATATGCTTCTTGGCGCGCATGAATAACAAAGCTAAAGAAAATGCAACTGCATTTCAAAAATCTTCATCCCTGTAGCATGTTTTAGTTCTATGCCCCCTCTAACATCACATTGAGTTACATGCTTTTGTCACCAATGTCGAATTGGTTAAATTTAAATACCAAACACTATATATATGAGAAAACTGCCCTTTTATTCAATCCTGTTTATCCTGTTTTCTCCTGTGGCTTCTCAACAGGTCAGCAAGCAGGATTATTCCCGTGCCGTATCATTTCTTTGGTCCAACCTGAACAATAAAAAGGTATTTAATACAAATATGCAGCCTGCCTGGTTTGCAGATAGCTCCGGCTTTTCTTTCATTACACAAAGCCCCGAAGGGAAATCGTTTAATAAGGTCGACTTAAAAAAGATGGAGGTTGAAAAGCTATTTGATCATGAAAAACTGGCAAAACTGTTGAGTGATACGCTGAAGACAACAGTTAAGCCAACTGATCTTCCGGTTAATTCTTTCAGATATATCGACCCCTCTCATCTCGAATTTAATCTACGGGGTATAGATTACTATTTCGATCTTTCTAACTACTCCATAACAAAAAAGACCGCTGAAGCGCACAACGAGATGGAGGAAAAATCCCCCGATGGGAAATGGATCGCGTATAGCGAAGGAAATAATTTGTTTATCCGGTCCACAGAAAGCGGACAGAAAAAGCAATTGAGTTATGCCGGGAAAAAAAATTATGAATATGCTAGTTATTACAACTGGGGAGAGATCATCGAAGGGGAGGGTGGAGAACGTCCTCCACACCTGGGTGTGTACTGGTCTCCTGATTCCAAATGGATCCAGACATATATATGTGATCTGACCAGGGGACAGAAAATGTATCTGTTAGACTGGAGTGTTGATACGCTTTACAAAGCGAAATTATTATCCTATTACCGGGGCTCTCCCGGCGATACGGACATGGTATATATGATACCTGTTTATTTCAACATTGAAACCGGTGAAGAGATCCGCCGGGATGCATTGAGAAATGTAAACGCCGCTTCTTTCGAATGGGCTAAGGAGCCGGGAATCATTTTTGAAGAGAATCATGTGCGCGGCTACCAACATATTGATCTATACCGCCAGGACCTGAATAAAAAGGCCCAGGAAACAATTTATGCGGAAACCA
>DATINK010000097.1:0-2024 GCA_035474355.1 Chitinophagaceae bacterium
AGTAGAGAAGATCATCAAGACCATGCGTGCCTATAAAATGCTCCTCGAAATTTACGAGGTCAGGCACCTCATTGCCTGTGCCACTTCCGCCATGCGGGATGCCGCGAATTCTTCTGAAGTCATCAGGAAAGTAAAAGCAGAAACGGGCATTCAGATCCGGGTCATCAGCGGTGAGGAAGAAGCTTCATTCATTTATGAGAACCATATTGCCGAAAACATGAACACCGATGAGTCCTATTTATATATAGACGTAGGAGGTGGCAGTACGGAACTGACTTTTTTCAGCGATGGTAAACTGATCTTCAAAAATTCATTCAACATTGGTACGATCCGGTTATTAAAGAACCAGGTGGATGAAGCCGGCTGGGACGAGATGAAGGATTTCGTAGTTCAGAAAACCAAGGGATTCCATCACGTGACCGCCATCGGTTCCGGCGGAAATATCAATAAAATATTTTCCTTATCCGGGAAAAAAGATGGAAAGCCCCTCTCCCTTGATCTTTTACGGCAATACTACAAGGAATTCAATGCCGTCTCTCTTACTGAAAGGATCAGTCTCTACAAACTCCGGGAAGACCGGGCCGACGTGATCGTGCCTGCACTGCTTATCTATATTAATGTCATGCGCTGGGCCGATGCCGAAGAGATATTTGTTCCCAAGATCGGTCTTGCCGATGGGTTGATCCACACACTTTATGAAGAAGTGAAATCCAAAGGCGTACCTGCCTGATCCTCTCTGGAATTTTATTTTATCTACTTTTAGGGCCTAATTGTGAATGAATGTCAGTAAACAAGGAAGTAAAAAAGGTAACGACCAATACCTTACAGAACATGAAAAAAGCGGGTGAGAAGATCTCGATGATCACCGCCTATGATTTTTCATTTGGGAGGTTATTCGACCAGGCCGGGATCGACGTCATCCTTGTTGGGGATTCAGCTTCCAATGTAATGGCAGGAAATGAAACCACCCTTCCGATCACCATGGATCAAATGATCTATCATGCACAATCGGTGATCCGGGGAATTGACCGTTGTTTGGTTGTGGTGGACATGCCCTTTGGATCATATCAATCCAATTCCGATATCGCCCTGGCTTCGGCAATCAGGATCATGAAAGAGACGGGTGGTCACTCTGTAAAGCTGGAAGGTGGTGAAGAAGCCGTTGATGCCATAAAAAAAATTGTATCCGCAGGCATTCCGGTGATGGGACATTTAGGATTGACGCCACAATCCATTTATAAATTCGGAACTTATACGGTGCGGGCCAAAGAAGATGATGAGGCCAACAAACTCAGAAAAGACGCGAAGCTTTTGCAAAAAGCCGGGTGTTTTGCGATTGTATTGGAAAAGATACCGGCGGGACTCGCAAAGGAAGTGACAGAAAATCTTTCCATCCCTACGATCGGGATCGGTGCGGGCGGACATTGTGACGGCCAGGTCCTGGTGATGCACGATATGCTGGGCATCAACACAGAATTTAAACCCAGGTTTCTCCGGCAGTATCTCAATATTCATGAACAGGCGACAAAAGCCGTTCAGCAATATATCAAAGACGTAAAGAGCAAGGATTTTCCGAACGGATCGGAACAGTATTGAGTTCTTATTTCACGCAAAGACGCAAAGTTTTCGCAGAGTCGCAGAAAATCTATGTATTCTTCGCGCATTCTTTGCGCCTTGGCGTGAAAAAACCAAGAGCACTACAATGAAATATATCTTCATTTTTCCGCTCGCTGTATCACTGATGTTCTCATCAGTTCATCACAAAACATTCTTTTGGGGTCAATCGACAAGCGATACAACACTTTTGCCACATCAATTAGATGGTAAGACCGACGAATGGCCAGGTTCCCGGTTTCTTGAGGACAAGGAAACAGGAATTTCATATGCATATAATAACGATGCTCACTATTTATACGTGGTAGCCCGTATTCCCCGGCCAGGTTTCCAATCCAGCATTATTCATACTGGTATGAAACTTTATATTGATGGGAAAGGAAAGAAGAAAAAGAATCTGGGTATAGAAT
>DATINK010000098.1:0-6152 GCA_035474355.1 Chitinophagaceae bacterium
ATCTGGATCGCATATAAAGAAGAAGAATAGCAGGCTTCCTCATCACGAATGAGCGGATGGTCTGCAGTCGTAAGCGGACGATGGGAAGCTTTTATTTTTTCAAGATTTTGACGGATGATCCGTTCATCTTCACAATGCGTAGCGATCAGCAGTTCACTTTCCCGAAAGATCCGGTCAAGCGTTGAAGGATTATCAACCAAAAGATCCCCAGTAGAAGCACCCATAAAGATCTTGATCCCCGCTACTTCCCTTTTTTTATCGTTTGTTTTTAATACGTCGTCAGCATTCGAATTGGATACGCCCATATAAAAGGAATAGTTGGCCATCGAATCGCGGGAAGCAATACTGTATTTATTTTCCAGTAATTCCTGGGTAAATGCCGGTGGAATGGTATTTGGCATTTCCATAAAACTGGTAACGCCACCCGCTACAGCGGCCCTTGATTCCGTAGCGATAGATGCTTTATGTGTCAACCCGGGTTCACGAAAATGTACCTGGTCATCGATCACACCCGGAAACAACCATTTGCCCTCTCCATTTATTTCGATACAGGCGCCAGGCGTTGACCGGATCTGTGTTGCGATCTTTTCAATACGACCATCTTTTATCAACAAATCTCCTGTTTGAATAGAGCCTTCGTTGATAATCCCAATACTTTTTATCAGATAATTTTGCATATTTTGTTACCGGAAATAATCCCCACTCATGCAATTTATTAAAACCCTTGTAAGACTCTTCCTATTTCTCTTTCCTCTTGCAAGCATCTCTCAAACAACCTTCCTGCCCCAGGGAGATAAAGCCGCTGTATTGGTGGAGCGCATGGAAATAAAAGCGGGCAAGGATTCGGCACTCAATTTTTCCAAAACAAAACCTTTTAGCCGCCAGCAGTTGGTCATGGATGTTACCCGTTATGTCGGAAAGATCGGGCAGCAAAACTTAACAAAGGTCGATCTTCATAATCTTCAAAGCCTGTATGCCAATAACCTGGAATGGGTCCCGGAAGAAATGAGAGGCATGTATAAGAGCAGGAAACCCCTTACTAAATCTTTCTATACAACAGCAGCCAACCTGTTTGAAGTACATAATAAAGATTTTGACCTGGCCATCAGCCCTGTATTTCAATATATCCTTTCTAAAGAACAGAATAATGACCAACATCTTTTCCTGAATACCCGGGGATTGAATGTAAGGGGCCGCATCGCTAAAAAGATAGGCTTTTATGCTTATCTGACCGATAACCAGGAGCGTGACCCCGCTTATGTGCAACAATGGGTCAATGACCGCATGGCGGTACCTGGTGAAGGGTTATACAAGCAATTCAAGTCAACGGGTTATGATTATTTCGATGCTCGGGGTTATATCACTTTCAGCGTTACCCCATTCATAGATGTGGCCTTTGGTTATGACAAGCATTTTATCGGGAACGGGTACCGGAGTATGTTCCTGAGTGATTTCGGGAATAATGCCGTATTCCTGAAATTGAATACCCGGATATGGAAGGTCAATTACCAGAACCTTTTCCTGGAATTGCATTCACCTGACCGGGGAGCCAGTAATGTGCTGATACCTAAAAAATATGCGGTGATGCATCACCTCGATATTGACCTGACCAAATGGTTAAATATCGGGGTATTTGAAGGCATTGTTTTCGGCCGCAGGGACCATTTTGAGTTCGGTTACCTCAACCCGATCATTTTTTACCGTTCCATAGAATTGCAGAACGGGAGCTTTGATAATTCAGTGGCGGGCCTCGACCTTAAAGCGAATGTGGCGAAGAAATTCCAGTTCTATGGCCAGTTATTGCTGGATGAATTCCTGCTTTCAGAAATAAAAAAGAATCGTGGGTGGTGGGCCAATAAATGGGGGATCCAGATCGGGGCGAAATACATTGACGCCTTCGGGATCAAAAACCTGGATCTGCAAATTGAACATAACCGGGTCCGGCCATTCACTTATTCACATACCGATTCCGTAGCCAATTACACGCATTATAACCAGCCAATGGCGCATCCTCTCATGGCGAATTTCAAAGAGGTCATCGCTATCGCCAGGTATCAACCAGCACCCAAATGGATGTTGGTAGCAAAAATAATAGCCTACGAACAGGGGAGGGATGCAGGCAGTGAAAGTTTCGGGAGCAATATTTTTCTTCCCAATCAACCTCCTTACCGCCTTCATGATTTTGGTTACAATATCGGGTCTGGATGGAAAACGGATGTCTTGTTTGCATCTTTCCTTTTGTCCTACGAGTTAAGAGAAAACCTCTTTCTCGAAGCCTATGGACTCTACCGGAAACTGGAGACAAAAACTGCCCCGATCATGTCGGAAAACACTACTGTCATCTCCTTTGGTATCAGGTGGAATATGCACCGGCGGGAATTTGAATTTTGAATCTTCGTACTTCGTATTTCGTACTTCGTACTTCGTTTTAGCCTTCCAGATGAATGGAGAATACAATCATCCTGGATTGTATCTTATCAAACACACTCGAGAATTTCAGGTTGGGATCACGGCTATGAATATTGCTCACGCCATTGCTGATCTTGATCTCGGGTGAAAAAATAAAGCTGGGAAAAAAGAAGTTGAACCCGATCCCGATCTCCGGGCCCCAATCATATTTTTCGATCTTTACGAGATCTTCCGCTCTTTTAGCCCTGGCATTCGAGGCCATGTCAATGTCTCCCTTGATACCGGCCATCATGTAAACACGGAAATTATCGATGCGGTCCGATTGAAATTTGATCTGTATGGGAAATGACATGATCACGGATTCAATTTTTTTCGTGACCTCGGTCATGCCATCAATATCCGGGTACTTCAATTTGTAAAAGATATTCCGTTCAATGAACATCAGTTGGGGATTGAAGCGAAGCTGGAAACGGTCAGATAAACGCCCGGTGGCAGAAAGCCCCAATGTAAACCCGCCGGAATTGAGCGGTTCGGCAATATATACGCTGTCATCGTCGAGGAAACGGGTGTGAAGTTCTGTATGAAATCTTGCCAGGTTGACACCCAGTGTGATGCCGAAATAATACGGCTTCGCGTCGTGGTAAAAAAGATATTTCTCCTTTTTCTGTGCGCCTGCAATAATGGAAATAAGGAGTAACCCGATCAATAAACCAGTCTTCAGTCTGCTACCGCCTTTTGTCCTGTGTAAATGCAACATATTCCTAAGCTTAGCGGTTTACAAACCGTGTCGGTAAACCCCACTTTGTTTAATATTTCAGTAAAGTCATGGCGGTCGGGAAAGGCTTTGGCTGATTCATTCAGATATAAATACGCTTCTTTGTTTTGCCTGAACCAGCGGGCCACTTCTGGCGCGACGATACGCATGTAAAAATTATAGAAGCTTTTAACCGCCCTGCGCCTGGGCTTTGAAAATTCGAGAATTAATAACCGGCCACCGGGTCGCAATACCCTGTACATTTCTGAGAGGCCGCTTTCAAGGTTTTCAAAGTTCCGTACTCCAAATGCCACCATCACGGCATCAAACGTATTTTCGCCATAATTTATTGTTTCTGAATCTCCTTCTTGTAACTGGATCAGATTCCCAAGTCCTTCCTTTTCAACCTTTTTTCTTCCAAGTTCTATCATTTGTGGGGAAAGATCGATCCCAATAACCTTATCCGGTTGGAGCAACCTGCATGCCATGATCGCCATATCTGCTGTTCCGGTTGCGACATCGAGTATTATTCTGGGATGATCTTTCTTCAATAACCGTATCGCTTTTTTTCGCCAGGCAATATCTGCCCTGGCCGATAAAATCCGGTTCATCTTGTCATACCGGCCGGCAATGGAATCAAACATTTCTCTGACCTGTTCCTTTTTCGTTTTGCCGGAATCTTTGAAAGGCGTGATCTGATCATGAGGTTGTGCGGGCATACAGCAAAGTTATCTGTTAAGTTTTATAGCCGGGAATGTTCGGGGCTTACAATAAATTAATTCAGAAGGTCAAAAAAATCCGTTAGCTTTTCCGTCCTTTTTTAATCATTAAAAACTGAAACCATGATCAAAGAAAAAGTGATGACGACGCAAGAAGTTGCTGACAGGCTTTCACAACTTTTTAAGGAGTACAATTGGGCCGGCGCCCAGGAAGAATTATTCAGCGACGATGTGACAAGCATTGAGCCGGCACATTCACCAGGATTGAAAACAGTTCAGGGAAAGGAAGCGCTGAAAAAAAAGGGAGAAGATTTTAATAATGCGGTTGAAGAAATGCATGGTGGTTATGTATCTGAGCCATTGGTAGGAGGACGATTTATTGCTGTGAGTATGGGGATGGATGTAACCATGAAGGGACAGGGAAGGATGAAGATGGATGAGATTTGCCTGTATGAAGTAAAAGATGGAAAGATCGTGAGCGAACAATTCTTTTATTAAAAGATTAAGAACCATTGAAGAAACCTTCAGGCCCCTCCCGTTTCCGGAGGGGTTTTTTTATTTCAATTATTCCAAATTCCAAATCCGGTATCTCGATTAACTTGCACCTATGGAAATCATTTCCGCCGAATATGTCATCAGCAGCCCGGGCTATAAACAGTGTCCGTCACCCGACCGGCCTGAATTTGCTTTCATCGGCAGAAGTAACGTGGGTAAATCTTCTTTGATCAATATGATCACAGGCCGTAAAGAACTGGCCAAGATCTCTGCAACACCGGGGAAAACGAAATTGATCAATCATTTTGCAATTCGTTCCATGAACCCGGAGAAAAATAAAAAAACATCAGACTGGTACCTGGCGGATCTTCCCGGTTATGGTTATGCGCATGTCTCAGTAAAAGACAGGAACAATTGGTCGAATATCATAGAATCTTATATCCGGAAACGGGAAAACCTGGTTTGCCTGTTTGTACTGATCGATTCTCGCCATGAGCCACAAGCCCTTGACCTTGAATTCCTTAATCAATTAGGCGGTTGGCAAACCCCTTTCGTATTGGTTTTTACGAAGGCAGATAAAAACAAACCGGCTGCAACACTCAGAAATACAGCGGTTTTTCTTTCTTCCTTGTCTGAAAGATGGGAGGAAGTTCCGCCTCATTTTGTGACTTCTGCTACCCATAAAACAGGGAGAGAAGCTTTATTGAGCTATATCCAAAGCTTAACGGATGGATTCAAAAAATTAGTGGGGTTTTCGCATTAGTTTGTTTGGGATTTATCCATTATTTTGCAATCAATTAGGACCTGGTTATGAGACTTATCTTATCCGAAAGAAATTTAGTGGGAGTCTTATTTGTGCTTGTTTTGATCACTTTCGCCTTTGCCCACGAGGATAGCAAAAAAATGGAGCGTGTTTATGTTGGGGTAACTTCTTCAACTCCTTCTAATTACGTTTGGGTAGACCCCAATCCTTCCAAAGAAGTAACAACCCCGGATAAATTGCCTGAACTTAATCCGGAATAAAGAGGATTTCTGTTCGTTTACATCTTCAGACGCAACACTTCACAAAAACATTTCATGCGAAAGTCATTCTGTTTCCTGTTATTAATAGTCTCCATCTTTTCAAGCGATTCCCATGCACAAACTGTCAAGGGCCAGGTTACCAGGAAAATATTACAAGATGATTCCATTGTGGTAAGGTTAAAAAGGAGCAGAGACAGTTTGGAAGCTGCTGATATAAGGGAAAGAGACAATATGAATCGTCGGGCTTTCCTGCGCATGGCGAAAGAGCAGGAAGAACACCGAAAAAAAGAGAAAAGAAGAGCCTATATACGGATAGGAATAGGAATTGTTTTGCTGATCGTACTGGTACTCGGATGGAACCGGCGCGGAAAGAAAACTGCAACTCCTTAGTCAGCCGGCTAATTCACAACTTTATTCGCGCAGCTGCTGCTGGCAAACGCTTCTGGTTTTGCCTTGAACGCAAAACCCATTCCCAGGATATATCCCATGGCTTCTTTGAGCGCGTCGTTACTCTTGAAATGAGGATTGGTATTGATATCTGCATGCACTTCCATATCCACGTCGTAGATTGTGAAGAGGTTACATAATTCGTAAGCGATCTCGATACTCTTGGCTACTTCCATCAGCATTCTCTCTTTGATGGTAAAGGACTGGCGGGTCTTTTCGTTGTGAATGAACATAAAGCCACCATGGCCTTCCCTGAGGAAGACAATCACCGTGGCAAATTCAGTTTCCTGGCCCTTGACCTGGGA
>DATINK010000099.1:0-11272 GCA_035474355.1 Chitinophagaceae bacterium
AAAAACACCTGCCACCACCCTGGGTATTTATGATAAAGTGGGAAGTCTCGATGCAGGTAAGCTCGCTAATTTCCTGGTCACAACCGGCCCGCTCTTCAATGAAAAGACAACCATTGTATATAATTATATACAGGGGATGAAGTACACGGTAAAAGATGATGGAAATATTGCCGGTACTTATAACCTGGCGATCAATACACCCGCGGGTACTGAAAATTATACCCTGGAGGTTAAATCCACCACCTCCGCATCGATGTACAGTAAGGACACCATGAATAACCGGTTCAGTTCCGATGGGATCCAGGTGAAATTAAGTTATGCACCCATGCCCAGGAGACAAAGACCGGGTGGTGATACAACACAAAGGCGTGGTTTTGGATTTGGCGGTGGCGGACAGACGCCCACTTTACCTGCTGGTGCCACAAGATTAAGCGGGATCAATAATGGAAATGAATGGAACGGCACCGGATTGGATTCATTGGGTAACCAATTGACATGGACGGCAACTTTTGTAAAAGCGCCGGAAGTGAAAATAGACACCGCAAGGAAAAAAGATGCACCGGTAATTGGCAAAGTTGTTTATCCGTTTTTACCATTTGGCTGGGACGAAGCGAATCAACCCAAACAGGAAACCATTTTGATCAAAAATGGAACGGTTTGGACCAGTGAGAAGGATGGCGTACTTCAGAATACAGATGTACTGTTGAAAAACGGGAAAATTGCAGCGATTGGCAAAAACCTCAGTGAACCGGGTGCAAAGGTTATCGATGCAACCGGGAAACATGTTTCTCCCGGCATCATTGATGAACACTCACATATCGCCGCAGCATCTATCAATGAAGGTGCGCAGGCAGTAACTTCCGAAGTAAGGATCGGGGACAATTTAAATCCCGATGATATTAATATATACAGGCAGTTAAGCGGTGGTGTTACCACTTCGCATATTTTACACGGATCTGCCAATCCTATCGGGGGACAAACGCAATTGATCAAACTGCGTTGGGGAGCGGATGACGCAGACCTGAAATTCAAAAACTCCGATGGCTTTATCAAATTTGCATTGGGTGAAAATGTAAAACGTTCAGCCGCTACCCAGGGCAATACCCGCTATCCTGATACCCGGATGGGCGTGGACCAGGTTTACGTGGATGCATTCACCCGCGCAAAGGATTATAAGAAGCAATGGCTGGATTATAATACTGCAAAAGATAAATTATTAAAGGAGAAAAAATCATTGGTAGGACTGGATCCCCCACGCCGCGATCTTGAACTGGACGCATTGGTGGAGATACTGGATAACAAAAGATTCATCACCTGTCACTCTTATGTTCAAAGCGAGATCACTGGTTTAATTGAAGTAGCGGATAAAATGGGATTTAAGGTGAATACTTTCACGCATATCCTGGAAGGATATAAAGTAGCTGATAAAATGCTGAAGCACGGATCGAATGCCTCTACTTTCTCCGACTGGTGGGCATATAAAGTGGAGGTGGAAGACGCCATCCCTTATAATGCAGCGATCATGGTCAGGGTGGGATTGAATGTGGCTATCAATTCGGATGATGCAGAAATGGCGAGACGCCTCAACCAGGAAGCAGCCAAGACCATGAAATATGGCGGGCTTTCTCCGGAAGAAGCGCTTTCATTGGTAACGATCAACCCGGCGAAGATGCTGCATGTAAGTGACAGGGTGGGCAGTTTGAAAGTGGGAAAAGATGCGGATGTAGTGGTTTGGTCGGATAGCCCGTTGAGCATTTATGCAAAATCTTTGTATACGATCGTGGATGGAACGGTTTTTTTCGACAGGCAAAAAGATGAATTAATGCAAAAAGATATTGAATCGGAAAGAGCGCGTCTGGTTAAGAAACTGAACGGCGAAAAAAGAAGTGGCGCACCTACGATCCCGGCAATACCTACTTTCCAGGTCATCCTGCATTGCGATGATGATGCACATACTCACGGCATACTGGAGGTGGATGAAAACGAGTTAGATAACAACTAAACTATTTATAATGAAAAAAATATTTTTTATCGCAATCATTTCTGCCATCGCGGTCGCTGTGCATGCGCAATCGAATGTATTGCCGGCGCCTCCTCAAAAAGGCGATATGTTTATCAAGAATGCGACCATCCATGTTGGTAATGGTACGGTGATCGAGAACGGAATTATCCAGATCCGTGACGGGAAAATTGAAAAAGTGGGGAAAGATATTGTGATACCTGCAGGTGCACAGGTTACGGATGCAGGTGGCAAACAAGTTTATCCAGGTTTGATACTGCCTGTTAGTTCATTGGGTCTTATAGAAACGGGTTCGATAAGAGCATCCAATGATGTTCGCGAGATCGGGGATATGAATCCGAATGTACATTCAATCGTTGCCTATAACACAGATTCGAAAGTCATTAACACACTTCGCTCCAATGGGATCCTGGTGGCCAATATTGTTCCACAGGGAAGTTTCCTCGCAGGTTCTTCAACCGTGGTACAACTCGATGCATGGAACTGGCAGGATGCTTCTTATAAAACGGATGGCGGTATGCATTTATATATGCCTTCTTTGCTACCCCGCATGGGATTTGGCAGAGGTGGCGGCGGGGGCGGCAGGCCCGGTGGCCCGAATGCAGGAACGGAAAGTGACCCGGTAAAAGAAGGCCTTGACCAGATCGAAAAACTCAAAGCTTTTTTCCGTGAAGCCAAAGCCTATAATGCAATGACCTCACATGAAGAAACAAACCTGAAATATGATGCTGTCAAGAACCTGTTTAATAAAACCCAGAAATTTTATGTTCATGGGAATACAGTGAAGCAGATGCTGGTGGCCATTGATTTTGTCAAAGAGTTTGGGTTTGATGTGGTGATCGTGGGTGGCAGCGAAAGCTGGCAGATCCCGGACCTGTTAAAACAACATAATATTTCTATCGTCCTGCAGCAGATGCATAGTTTACCAACCACACCTGACGATGACGTGGATCAGCCCTATAAAACAGCGGCTATCCTTCAAAAAGCAGGCGTATTATTTGCTATTTCTGATGATGATGGGCAAACCCGCGGACGCAATATTGCTTTTAATGCAGGTACAGCGGCTACCTATGGATTGACAAAAGAAGAAGCACTGGCGGCTATTACGTTGAATGCAGCCAAGATCATGGGTGTTGCTGATAAAACAGGAAGCATTGAAGCAGGCAAGGATGCCAATATCATCATCAGCTCAGGTGATATACTTGATATGAGCACCAGTAATGTCACCGACGCATTTGTACAGGGTCGTAAAATAAACCTGGATGATAAACAAAAACAACTGAACGAAAGATATTTGCAGAAATATGAGTTGAAGCCTAAAAAAGCATTTTAATTCGATATTGCTCACTTAAAAAATTCCAGGTATGAGAAAGCTGTATTATTTCGGTAGCGCATTGGCAGTGCTGGCAGGATTCATTCTTCTTGTTTCAGCCAAAAAGCCCGCCGGCAATCCTTATGGATTGAAAAAGGGTACGCCTTCTGTGCAATCTATCAGTGCACTTGCATTCGGGCCGGATGGAATTCTTTTTATCGGGGATTCCAAATCTGCCACCGTTTTTGCCATTGATACAAAGGACAATGTACATGTGGATAAAGCCATAGCATTGGAAGTTAAAAATGTCGATCAAAAAATCGCAGCCGCTTTAGGTACGGATGTGAAAAATATCCGCATACAGGATATCGCGGTGAACCCCGTTTCTAAAAAAGCCTATTGTGCAGTACAAACCGGGGACGGGACACCTGTATTGCTGACCTTGGAAGGAGATAAAGTCAATGCAGTAAGTTTGAAAGATATTCTTTTCAGCAATATTTCTATCGCCAATGTTCCGGGTGAAGACGTGAAAGACAGGGGAGGACGCCCGGTGCGCGAACAATCCATTTCTGATATGAGTTTTGCCGATGGCAGCGTGCTGTTGAGCGGACTTTCCACCCAGGAATTTGGTTCCACATTCAGAAAAATCCCTTTTCCATTTACAGATAAGCAGGAACAGGCTTCCCTGGAGATCTATCATGCATCGCATGGCCGTTTTGAAACCAATTCACCAATAAGAACTTTTACCACGGCTGAGTTGAATGGTAAAAAATACCTGGTGGCAAGTTATACCTGTACACCCCTGGTTATTTTCCCTTTGGATGAATTGAAACCCGGCCAGCTGGTAAAAGGAAGAACGGTGGGTGAATTCGGGGCAGGCAACTCACCCATAGATATGGTGACGTTGAAAAAAGATGGCGCCTCTTTTTTGTTCATGGCCAATTCCAATCGCCCGATCATGCGGATCAGTTATAAGAATATAGAATCTTATGAAGGGGCACTGACTGAACCGATCAAAGAAAGTTATGCCACCGGTGGAGTGAGTTTTGTTAACCTGCCTACTGTGAACGTGATCCAAATGGATAAACTGGATGATAACCAGGTACTCGTTTTACAACGTAGGGCCAATGGGGACCTGGATCTCTGGACTGCCAAGGGTGACAGGTGGATGTGATGAAATGAGTTAAGAATTGTAATTGAATAAGACGGATTTATATATGAAGACCAGGTTCAGCATTTTTCTGAACCTGGTTTTTTGTTTGCTGGCATTTTCTTGTTCAGAAAGACATACAAAAGATCAATCCATTATTATTCATTGGAATGGCAATCATGCTATCAGCCTGGATATTCCAAGATCATGGTTACCCGGGACATCCAATGACTCCATTCGGGAATGGTTACAGGTATCATTAGAAAATTCAAATACCCGGATACTGGGGGATTACCAGGTCAGCGAAAATATCATTGCATTCAGGCCACTGGTCCATTTTACTCCGGGTTTAAAGTATAGAGTAGTCTATGCGGGTAAGCTATTGGAAGAAATTAAGATACCTGAAGTAAAGGGCAGTCCGCTTCCTGAGATCATTTCCATTTTTCCAACAACAGATACCATCCCTGAAAATCTATTAAAGATCCATATTGAATTTTCAAAGCCCATGCAGGAAGGCCAGGCAATGGATCATATCGTTGTCATTAAAGACAAAAAAGATACGGTACCTGTTTTCCTGGACCTGGAACTATGGAATACAAATAGAACGATCCTCACTGTATGGCTGGACCCGGGCAGGATCAAGCGGGATCTGCAGCCCAATAAAAAATCCGGCCCACCTTTACAATCCGGGTCGCATTACTTATTGCAGGTAAAAAATGACTGGCGTGATGCTGAAGGAGTTTCACTACCATATAGTTATCAGAAAGAATTTGTGACGGGATCCAGGGATAGTTTATCCCCTGATCCCGCGCAATGGAGAATGGATATTCCTGTATCGGGAACCCGTGTGCCGCTAAAGATATTCCTGGGTGAAGCGCTTGACTATGTCCTTTTAAAAAATACTGCCAGGTTCCTGGATACTAAGGGTAATTCAATCGATGGAGCTACCAGCATTGAAAACAAGGAGTCTGTTTTGCTTTTTACTCCATTGCAAAACTGGCATGCAGGAGATTATACAATTGAAATCGAATCCAGGCTCGAAGACCTTGCCGGAAATAATCTCAATCGTTTGTTTGACAGGGACCTTGCAAAGAAGGATAGCGTGAAGCAGGCAAATATTTATAGAAGAAGATTCCAGGTTCAATAAGATTTCAATCCCGGTAACATACATAAACGGAAACTTTCATACAATTTATCAATAATGTCCTGCTATGGCGGGACATTATTATTGTGGAAAAAACTTCAATTTTTCTTTTTTACACTTTGAAATAGTAGTGAAAACACCATCTTAAGAAGAATGGGAGGTTGTATTTTAGGCCAAAACCTGTTTATGCAGTTGATGGTGATCCAGCGAAAGATTTATGAAATCAGGGGATATAAAGTCATGCTTGACTTTGATCTGGCGGAATTATATGCAGTTGAAACGAGGACATTGAACCAGGCTATTAAGAGAAATAGAAGAAGCTTTCCTAATGATTTTATGTTCAGGTTATCTTTAAAAGAATGGAAATCGATGTCATCACAATTTGTGATGACATCCGCAGTGAGAAGAAGACCTAAAAAAGCATTGCCTTATGTGTTTACAGAACACGGCGTCACAATGCTTGCCAGTGTTTTGAAAAGCTTAAAAGCCCGCAAAATGAATATTGCTATCGTCCGGGCATTTATTGCACTAAAACAGTTTGTTTTAGTGCATAGTGATCTGTTAAAGCAATTGAAAGAACTGAAAGCACGAGTTGGTAATCATGATGTCCGATTAAACCAGATATATAAGGCGATCGAAAGGTTATTAGCTGAAAAAGTGCAACAGAAGGAATGGAAAGACAGGGATAGAATAGGGTTTTAAGATTCCTTCCCGTGACAATGCTTATATTTTTTACCTGATCCACAGGGACAGGGATCGTTCCTTCCGATCTTGGGACCGACTTTCACCGGCGCTTGTTTTTCTGCAACAGCTGCGCCGCCGCCACCTCCGGGTTCAAATTTATCGCGCTCATTAGCGGCATAATCCTGGCCGGCACGGTCCACTTCTTCTTTGTTTGCACGCATCCGGCTATAATCGGTCTTTTCCTGGCGGCCTTCTTTCAGGCTGGTATCTTCCTGTTGAATGGGAATGGTACCATGACTCAGGAATGTAACAATATCCTTATTGACCTCCGCATCCATATTCTTGAATTGCTGGAAGGCTTCTACTTTATAAATAACGAGCGGATCTTTTTGTTCGAGATAGGCAGTCTGCACACTTTGTTTGAGATCGTCCATGGCACGCAGGTGTTCCTTCCAGGCGTCATCGATCACTACGAGTGTAATGGTCTTTTCAACAGCATTCGTTAATTCAACTCCATCCGTTGATAGGGTTTTATCCAGGTTGGTCAATACATTCAATCCTTTCCGGGTATCGGTGAAAGGGACCATTACGTTCTCGATCTGTTTGCCCTGGGTTAACCTGATGTTTTTGAAAACAGGGATTGCTTTTTTCCGCAATTCCAATTTATGCCTGTTATAATTTTCGGTGGCTTCGTTGTATAGTTTATCGATGATCGTATTAAGATCGCCTTTCTTGAATTCTTCTTCTTCGATCTGCGTGTCCAGGCCGAAATTGACAATACAACCCATTTTGAACCCTTCAAAATCCTCCTGCTCACGGAATGAATCCACCAATCCTCCGGCCACGACTTCAAACGCCCGGTCGATATCAAGCGCCAGCCTCTCCCCGAACAAAGCATGATTTCTTTTTTCATAGACCGCGTTCCGTTGCTTGTTCATGACATCATCATATTCAAGCAGTCTTTTCCGGATGCCGAAATTATTTTCTTCCACTTTTTTCTGGGCACGCTGGATACTGCTGCTGATCATGCTATGCTGTATGACATCGCCTTCTTTATATCCCAGCTTATCCATCAAGCCGGCAATACGCTCACTTCCGAACATCCGCATCAGATCGTCCTCCAATGAAACATAGAATTGAGAAGTCCCCGGGTCACCCTGCCTGCCGGCACGTCCACGCAACTGCCTGTCAACCCTCCGGCTTTCGTGTCTTTCCGTACCAATGATAGCAAGTCCGCCCGCTTCTTTCACGCCTGGACCGAGTTTGATATCGGTACCGCGACCCGCCATATTCGTAGCAATGGTCACCGCACCGGCAATACCCGCTTCCGCAACTACCTGCGCCTCGCGGGAGTGTTGTTTGGCGTTGAGTACATTGTGCGGGATCTTTTTTTGTTGCAACATCCGGCTTAGTAACTCACTTACCTCAACGGAAGTGGTACCGACCAGGGAAGGCCTGCCTGCCTGGCGAAGTTTTTCAATCTCATCTATGACTGCATTATACTTTTCTCTCCGCGTTTTGTATACGAGATCATGGGAATCCTTACGGATCATCACCATATGTGTGGGAATAGTAACCACATCTAATTTATAGATGCTCCATAATTCCGCTGCTTCCGTTTCGGCAGTACCGGTCATACCCGCCAGCTTGTGATACATCCTGAAATAATTCTGCAGGGTGATGGTTGCATAGGTCTGGGTAGCGGCTTCGATCTTTACATTCTCTTTTGCTTCAATGGCCTGGTGCAAGCCATCGGAATACCTTCTTCCTTCGAGGATACGGCCTGTTTGTTCGTCTACGATCTTTATGGCTCCATCCATCACCACATATTCTACGTCTTTTTCGAATAAAGCGTATGCTTTTAATAATTGCTGAACGGTATGGATACGATCTGCTTTCTGGGCATAATCGTTCAACACGGCTTCTTTTTGTTTTAATTTATCTTCCGCCGCAGCTTCCATCTTTTCGATCTCCGCGAGTTTCACGCCAATATCCGGGAGCACAAAAAATTCCGGGTCTTCACCTGATTTTGTGATCACCCCCAATCCTTTATCGGTGAGATCCACCTGGTTGTTCTTTTCATCTATATGAAAAAGCAGGTCCTCATCAACAATATGCATGTTGCGTTGCTGGTCCTGCAAATAATAGTTTTCCGCTTTCTGCATTTTCACCTTGATCCCCGGTTCGCTGAGGAATTTGATCACCGGTCCATATTTGGGTAAGCCCCGCTGTGCACGGAATAAATAAAGACCTCCTCCCTTAGGATCATCGTCTCCTTCAGCCATCCTTTTCTTGGCTTCGTTGAGACAGTTTCTTACGATCCTTTCCTGTTCCTGCACCAATTGCTGGATCCTGGGTTTATGTATATGGAATTGCTGGTCTTCGCCTTTCGGGACAGGACCTGAAATGATCAAGGGTGTCCTGGCATCATCGATCAGTACCGAATCCACTTCATCCACCATCGCGAAATGGTGTTTGCGTTGAACCATTTCTTCGGGGGTATGCACCATATTATCACGGAGATAATCGAATCCGAATTCATTGTTGGTACCATAGGTGATATCAGCCTGGTAGGCCTTTCTTCTCTCTTCACTATTGGGCTGATGTTTATCGATACAATCCACGGTAAGACCCAGCCATTCAAATAAAGTACCGTTCCATTCCTGATCGCGGCGCGCGAGGTAATCATTCACCGTGACAATATGCACGCCTTCACTTGCCAAGGCATTTAAATAAGCGGGTAATGTGGATACAAGGGTCTTTCCTTCGCCGGTTGCCATTTCCGCGATCTTACCCTGGTGCAGTACCACGCCACCGATCAATTGCACATCGTAATGAAGCATGTTCCAGGTTACGGCTCCGCCACCCGCTGTCCAGGTATTTTTAAAAATAGATTTGTCCCCTTCAATCCGGACATAATCTTTCTTTACGCTGAGATCACGGTCGAGTTGGGTGGCAGTTGAAACAAGTTCAGCATTGTCTTTAAAACGGTGGGCGGTTTCTTTGACGACTGCAAATGCTTCCGGAAGAATTTCTTTTAAAACTTCTTCTATTTTTTTGTCCCTGTCTTTTTTAAGCCTGTCTACTTCCTGGTAAATGGCATCTTTTCCCAATAAGTCGTTGAAGGGAAGTTCATCCGCCTCTTTTGTTTTAGCAATGATCTCTTCGTCAATCTCTTTCAGATGGTCCTTGATCCGATCCTGGAATTCCCGGGTCTTTCCCCTGAGCTGATCGTTGCTGATGGATTGCAATGCATTATAATGACCATTGACCGTGTCAACATAATGAGATATCTTCTTGACGTCCTTTTCCGATTTACTGCCACCAAAAAATTTTGAAAGAATTCCGGCCATATGATTGCAAATTAAAACTCAAAATTGTCAAAAAAGATGCTACAATTCCCTGTAAGCCAATTTGACAGCTTTCGAAGGGTTTAGAGGCTGCAAAGATAATAATATCAATCGGCAGTCTGCAGCCGGCAATCTGCAACCTGGGGACCATGGAAGTAACACATTTCCTGTTCCCTGGCTGCTGATTGCCGATTTCAGATTGCGATTGGAGATTGAAATTCTATTTTCTTTAACTTACCTTTCTTCGCTCCGCTGTATTAAGTAGAAACTAGACTATGAATAGGCTTTATATATTATTTCCCTTCTTCCTTCTGATCCTCATTGTTTGTGGTTGTAATAGTAACGAGATCGGGAATGCAAAAGATGTTAACCCGGAAAGGATCTATTTCGACTACAGGATATCAGGTGAGGATGGCAGCGATAGTGTAACGATAATACTGCAGTTCAGGTTTGGCGGCCCCAATGGCACCACCCTGGTCCTGCAGGAGCCCAGCCAGGTTGAACTGGATGGTGTCAAACTCATTGTAGACAGCTCAAAAATGACAGGTGCGTTTTATGAAACTTTCAAGTCTGTCAGGGAATTTACCGGGGAACATGAGATCGTGTATACCGATATCAATCAAAAAAAATACCGTGAACCTTTTAGTTTCCACCCTGTGACACTCAAGGCCGAGATACCGGCAGAAATTGAAAGGGGGGATCTTTTATTTGAACTGGATGGATTGGAACGCCTGGATTTTGTAAGGACTTTAATGACCGATACATCCTTTGAAAGTGATGGCATCAATCGCCTGGATTCGGTCAGGGATGGCAGGATCGTGATAACCCGGAAAGAACTCAGGAACCTGGTAAATGGACTGATACAACTGGATTTTTATAAGGAGAATGAAAAGCCTGTAAAAAACGGTACCGAAGAGGGGGGAAGGATCTCCATTTCCTATGGGATTAAACGATCATTTCTCCTGAAAAAGGGCCAGGAACCTGAGTGATGGATTTTCAGGTCCGGGACCCTACCTTTGCGGCCTGGAAAAGTTTAAAGTTTATGGTTTAAAGTCTAAAGTTATTAGACTGCTTTAAACATTAAACTTTAAACCTTAGACTTTAAACTTCAGGAATGGCAGGTCAATTAAAAGAAGTCCGGAATCGCATCAAATCGGTTCAAAGCACACAGCAGATCACCAAAGCCATGAAAATGGTCAGTGCGGCCAAACTCCGCCGGGCCCAGGATGCCATTGTTCAAATGCGTCCTTATGCTAAAAAGCTCCAGGAAATGCTGAGTAATATCGTGAGCAATAGCGATGGTGATACGGGTATGAGCCTGGCTGCCGAAAGGCCTGTTGAGAAAGTGCTTTTTATTGTCATAACGAGTGACCGCGGATTGGCGGGCGCCTTCAATGCCAGCCTGATCAAATTGGCTAAATCCACCATCCTGGAAAAATATGCTGCGGCTCATAAGAAAGGAGCAGTTACCATCTGGAATATCGGGAAAAAAGGATACGAAGGCCTGACCAGGAGTAATTATAAAACAGATGCAACATTTAAGGATATCTTTTTAAATCTCAAATTCGAAAACGTACAAAAAGCTGCCCAGGCAGCCATGAAAGCATTTGAG
>DATINK010000100.1:0-5559 GCA_035474355.1 Chitinophagaceae bacterium
CATGAAATCGCTGGTGGCGAACTTTTTGATCTTATTGCTCTTCACCGCACCCGCTACCTGGATAGCACCTCCGAAAAGCAGTAACTTCTCGGTAAGTGTTGTTTTACCGGCATCCGGGTGACTGATGATGGCGAAGGTCCGCCGCCTTTGTATTTCGCTATGATATTTCATTTAAGTCTTTTACACCCCTTTAGGGGATGGGGCGTTTGACATTTAAAGTTCGCAAAGGTACACCTTTATAGCTGCTGATGAGTAGAGAAATCAGGTTACTTTTGCAGCATGATCCGCCGCACAGTAGAAATAATTGTCAGCAGTTTTAAAATGGCCCTCCAGGAGCTGTGGAAGAATAAACTCCGCACCTTCCTTTCCCTGTTCGGTATCACGATCGGTATCTTCTGTATAATCGGGGTATTGGCTGTTGTGAACAGTCTCGAGCATAATATCCAGAATGAAGTAAAAGCCTTAGGTACGAATACGATCTATGTAGATAAATGGGACTATACTGCCGGGGGTGGTCCGGATTACCCCTACTGGAAATATGTGAACCGCCCTTCTCCCACTTATGATGAGATGAAACTGATCAAAGAGAGAACAGCCAGTGCAAAATTTGTGGCTTTTAAAATCGATGTCCAGGATAACCTGGAATACAAGGATAATATCCTGACCGGTATCGCTATTTATGGAATTTCAGAACAATTCAAGGATATTCAGCCCTTCGATATACAGTACGGAAGATTTATTTCAGAAGCAGAGTTCGATCGTGGAGTGAACGTGCTGGTGATAGGTATTGACGTAGCTGAAAAACTTTTTGGCACCCCGGAAAGAGCCCTGGGTAAAGAAGCCTCTTCAAGAGGAAAGAAATTCCTGGTCATCGGGGTTATTAAAAAGCAGGGAAAGACCATGATCGGTGGATGGGAATTCGATCAGAATGTGATCACGCCTTACAAGTTTGCCCGCAATATCATGGATGAAAGAAAAGCGGATCCACTGATATTGGTACAAGGACAGGATAACCTAACGAGCAAAGCGCTGAAAGATGAATTGACGGGCACCATGAGAGCCCTGCATAAATTAAAACCGGTAAAAGAAGATGATTTTAGTCTGAACGACATCAATGATTTCAGCGCCGCTATCAGCCAGGCATTTGTCAGTCTCAATATCGGCGGCTGGGCGATCGCTGCCCTGTCCCTGATCGTAGGTATGTTCGGTGTCGCTAATATCATGTTTGTTTCTGTAAGAGAAAGAAGAAGCCAGATCGGTCTGAAGAAAGCCATTGGAGCCAAGAGCAGGGTGATCCTGACTGAATTTCTCCTGGAATCAGCATTCTTATGTATCATTGGTGGTCTCATCGGGCTTTTGTTGGTATTTCTCCTGACACAAATTTTGACCGGCGCTCTGAATTTTCCGGTATATGTCTCTACCAGTAATATGATCATGGCAATCGTTATATGCATTATCGTAGGTATTCTTGCCGGTTTCCTTCCCGCCCTGCGGGCTGCGAAGATGGACCCAGTGGCGGCCATAAGATCCTAAAATGCTGAAATGCTAATGTGTTAATATGCTAACAATCCTTGGTATAGAATCTTCATGTGACGAGACTGCAGCATCCATTTGTGTGGATGGGAAAATACTATCCAATGTGGTAGCCAACCAGGAAGTGCATAAACAATATGGAGGTGTGATACCCGAACTGGCTTCACGGGCACACGTACAAAATATTATCCCGGTGGTGGATAGGGCGCTGCAAGAAGCGAAGGTTGAACTTGCTTCAATAAATGCTGTTGCATTTACACAATCACCCGGGTTGATCGGTTCTTTATTGGTGGGTGCGCAATTCGCCAAATCGATGGCACTGGCTTTAGATAAACCATTGATCCCTGTTCATCATATGCAGGCCCATGTTTTGGCAAACCTTATAAATGATCCAAAACCATCTTTCCCTTTTCTCTGTCTCACGGTAAGCGGCGGACATACCCAGATAGTGGTTTGTCATTCACCCGTTAAACTGGAAGTGATCGGCGAAACGATAGATGATGCAGCGGGAGAAGCTTTTGATAAATCGGCGAAACTTTTGGGACTTCCCTACCCGGGCGGACCTTTGATCGATCAATATGCGAAACAAGGAGATCCTAAACGTTTTTCATTTCCCGAGCCACAAGTTCCTGGATTGGATTTTAGTTTTAGCGGTTTAAAAACTTCCTTTCTCTATTTTCTCAGGAATGCCGGGAAGAGCCATGTTTTCAAAGAAGAATTCATGGCAACGGAAGAAGAAAAACAAAAATTCATCCACGCTAATCTTCCTGATATTTGTGCCTCCATTCAGCAAAGGATCGTAAGCATCCTCCTGAACAAACTCCAAAAAGCATCCGAACAAACAGGGATCCGGGATATCTGCCTGGCTGGCGGCGTATCAGCCAATAGCGGTTTGCGAAAAGCTTTTGAAGAAAAGGGAAAAGAAAAGGGCTGGAATGCTTTTATTCCGGCATTTGAATATTGTACAGATAATGCGGCCATGATCGCGATCACAGGTTACTTTAAATTTCTTGCCGGACAATTTGGAGATCTTTCCGTCAGTGTTTCAGCCAGACAAGTGATGCCCCCTGTCCCCTAAAGGGGAGCAACTATCCATGTAATTATCAGTTATCAGTTTATGTCTAATTCATATTTTCAATTCAAGCAGTTTACCATTCAGCAGGACCAGTGTGCCATGAAAGTGACCACCGATGCCTGCTTATTCGGAGCCTGGGTGGCCGAACAGGTAAAAAATGACAAGGGCCGGGTCATGGATATCGGTGCCGGCACGGGCTTACTCTCTTTGATGCTGGCTCAAAAAAATCCTATTATAGAGGTCATGGCGATTGAAATAGATCCGCCGGCTGTTGAACAAGCCGGTAAAAATATCCAGGATTCACCCTGGGCATCCCGGATCAAGGTGATAAAAGACGATAGTAGGCGTCGAACGGCCCAATCATACGATATCATTATCTCCAACCCTCCCTTCTATGAAAAGGAGATCCCTTCTGCCAATGAACAAAGATCTGTTGCTTTACATGACCAGGGACTTACATTGAATCAATTGGCAGGCATCCTGCAAAAAAACCTGAAGCCTGGAGGATCCTTTTTCCTGTTGTTGCCTTATAAAAGAAATGCTGAGATAAGAAAATTATTCAAGGGACAGGTGTTTACGATTCCAAAAATTGTACTGGTCAGGCAATCTGTTGATCATGATTTTTTCAGGGTAATGCTGCATGGGGTAAAGGAAAATAATTCAACACAGGAGACATTGATTGAGGAGATGTCTATTACTGATGATAAACAAAAGTATACTGCCGGATTTGAGGAATTGCTTAAAGATTATTATTTGAAATTTTAAATTAAGCCTCCCTGCCCTCCAAAAGAGGGTTCTTAAAGTCATCAAAGCCAGAAGACTCCTATAAAGTATCGGAGGCCAAACCCCTCCTTTGGAGTGGTTGGGGAGGCTTCAACTCCCAACATAGTCTTTCAAATAATTAAAAGCAGGAGTCAGCTTCCCATCGCGTGTGATCGTCGCCTTTTCAATGATATCAGATCCCCCTTTGATCAGATCGTCGAGAATGTATTTGATGAGTTGCTCGCCGAAATAACGGGAAGCATCCCTGGGTAATTCATTGGGAAGATTACCTACTGCCATGATATCGAGTGAGCCCGGAAGATAGGGCGCTGTTTTCTGAAAGGTCTTTTTATCTACTCCATATATAGGATCTTCAATTGTTTGGTCCCCCAGGTTCAGGGGAACAGACCCATTGACATCATCTGTGATGTCGGCAATGGTCTGGATGATAAAATTTTCAGTGGAGATATCCTGTTTCTCAAACAGGCGGGGTACATTTTTCTCCCAATAAACACCGTTCATTAAAATGTCGGTCTGGGCAGTATAAGGAAGAAAAAGGCAATCATAATCCTGTGGCTGGTCGTGAAATTCCTGGCGACTGTATTTGCCGCTTTGTTTTTTCCGGTATAATTCAGCTCCTTTCAGTTGGGTATAAACAGGATAAGAGAATCGTCTTTTCAGGTAATCCTCGGGCTCCACTTCATGAATACCCATCAGGTTCATGATCTCCAGGATACCGTGGGCAACTCTTCCCGAGCCGGTGACAGCAATCTTTACATTAGGCAATTTTAAACCAAAATATATATGGATCAATTCTCTGAAACTGCGCTGTTTGTAGACCCTGTCTAAACTAAAGAGTCCGGTTCGGTTTCCATAAGCCATCATCCCATTATGGGCTCCTACTACACCTGCAAAAAAGCCAAAGCCGATGATCCTTTGTCCATCATCATGTTCCAGGCATTCAAAATCGATCAGCCTGATCTTTTCTTCAATGATCGTTCTGAGTAATTTTTGGTTTTGGGCCTGTTTTTTCTTGGTATGCGAAAAGAAGAGATAGGTTTTTGCGGGGATCAATTGATCCACCGGAACTTCTTTGATCCCAAAAATAATATCGCAATCCCGGAGATCATCCTTCACTTCCACACCTGCCATACTGAATTCTTTATCAGAAAAGCAACGATGGGGGGAGGATTGTGCGACGATCCTGAGGCCCGGGACATTTTTATGTATCCATTTACACTGGGCCGGTGTCAATGCCACCCTGTTATCCGCCGGTATTTTTCCTTCTTTAACAAGTCCGATCCTTACCATATCTGTAATTTTGCCTGGCTTACAAATGTAAGCCGCAAACCCATGACCGGGCATGAACTATTTTGAATTGTTTGAAATACCTGTTCAGCTTAACGTAGACAAAAATTCGATTACTAAGAAATATTTCGAGTTAAGCAGAAAATATCATCCTGATTATTTTGCCCGGCAGGATGAAAAGGCGCAGGAGGATGCATTGCAAAAATCGGCCTTGCTGAATAAAGGTTACAAGACCTTTCAGAACCACGACGAAACCATCCGCTATGTTTTGCATTTGAAAGGATTGATCGAAGAAGAGGAGAAATACGAATTGCCGCCGGACTTCCTGATGGAGGTGCTGGAGATCAATGAAAAATTAATGGACGGACCTTCGACAAGCTCAGGTGCCGACAATCTGCAGTCAGCAGTAGATAAACTTGAAAATGAAATTTATGAACCTGTTAAAGAAATTGTGGAGGGCTATCAGGAAGGTATTACTTCCAAAGAAGAAATGCTGCGAGTAAAAGAGTATTACTATAAGAAGAAATATTTGGACAGGATCAAAAGACAATTAAAAGGAAATGATTAATATTGCAGCCCCCCAGGGGAATGTAAAATGCAGAATATTAAATGTAAAATGTAAAAGTTACCAGTCTTCATACTTCGAAGAGTTATCAAAACTTCGAAGTATTTCGAGCCCTCCTTTTACATTTTACATCCTACATTTTATATTTTACATTTAAAAAACGCCCGGGTGGCGGAATTGGTAGACGCAGCAGACTCAAAATCTGCCGTTCGCAAGGATGTGCTGGTTCGATTCCAGTCCCGGGCACTGAATGAACCCTGCAACAATCAGTAAATCACTGGTTTGCAGGGTTTTCCATTTCTAAGTTATCCACATG
>DATINK010000101.1:0-2189 GCA_035474355.1 Chitinophagaceae bacterium
ATGGATTATGGAATCGCAATTCAATCGGCAATCAGCAATCGGCAATCGTAAATCGTAAATTATTATCATGGTGGGTTACCGGGTTATTACCGGCTTTGTTATTAATTGCAGCCTGGTTCTATTGGATCATCATTCACCCGGTAAGTGATGTAACCGCAGCTAACCTGGGCACAGTAAAACCTTCAACAGTATTTGGAAACCAGCAAAGCGCATTTCAGCAATTACTGAACCGAAGCTGGTGGGGCCTGATCCGGGATCCTGCCATACAAACCGTGATGCTTTTAAAAAGGGTTGCTAAGACGCTGCTGGAATACTCGCCGGTGATCATGTTATTATTGTATAACCGGTATTTCAATAAAAACAAGAAAGAGAGCCCGGCTGGCGAATCCCTGAACCCATTGATAAAAATTCATTCGATCACAGCGATCCTTTACCTGGCGATCCTTCCATTGATGTTTGCTCCGCACGAACACCAGATACCCCTCTTTGCATTGCTAGCCACCCTCATCCTTGCAAGAGAATTAACCAGGTTAACATTTCCATGGATCGCCGGTTTAATAATTGTGATATTTCAGTTGCTGATATTCTTTTTTGTCATCCCCCGCATACATAAAGTGGATAATGCTTTAAAAACACTGGACAAAAAGATCGTGAGTATTATGAAACCAGGGGGCGAGACTCCTAAAGCGCTGCTTTTATTGCATTCAGGACATCCGGATCATGTCGGGTTGCTGGCAGAAACGCATTCCCATATATATACCGGAGCTTCATTAAATAAGTTTAAGTGGGACGAAGCAGGTATGGATAGCAGTTTTCGTGCACAGCTGGCGATCTTCCCGGAAGAATTGCGAAAAATAACGGATAGCACCCATCTCTGGATACTTACCACCGATAAAAAAATATGTTCTATGAAATTCTCGGGTTTTCAAATGGAAACAAACCATCTGAATGATTCCGTTTGCCTGCTGCACCTGCAGAGAATTCCTCCTAATCAGTAAGCGATCATAGCTTTTCTATTTTTGCTGCAGCTATAAATTCCCCACGGGCTTTTTCATAAAGAGCAAGATGTTTGGCTGTTGTTATGTTGATCTCCAGGTTCTTCATGGCAAAAGCATGTCCCTCCCTGGCAATATGATCCCGGAGAATTTTATCCGATAAGATCGTAAACATGCCTTTCTCCAGGTCGGCCGCATTCCCGGGTTGTACAAGCCATCCCTCTTCTCCATGTTTAATATAATCAGCTAACCCGGCGTTTTCGGTGCCGATCACTGGCGTGCCCCGCATCATTGCTTCTGCATGTGTCAGGCTTCCGGGTTCAGTCCATAAAGAAGGAACTACCTGTACCCAGGCTGTAGAAAATTTCCTGTTCATTTCCTCAAATGGCAAATGGCCCAGGAGCTGTATCGAGTTTTCCAGTTTATTTTCCAGCATCCATCTTTCTATATTTTTTTTCTCCTTCCCGGCTCCGGCGATCCATAACTGAACGGCGGGCATTCGTTTCAGTAAACTCCTGAATGCTTCCAGTAAAACCCAAATTCCCTTTTCTTTCACTAACCTGCCGCCATAAACAATGACGGGCGAGTCGCTGAATTGAAATACCGGTTGTTCCCCGGGCACACCGAGAAAAGCGATATCCATAATTTCCCATCCGGCTTGTTCAAATCGTTGCTTTACTTTTTGCGATACAGCTGCTGCTTTTATCTGAGAAGGATAATTTTTTTTAAAGATCCGGTGCTGCCATTCCAGGGCCAGCCATTGGTGAAGAGGCAAGCATTTATTTTTCAGACAGGGCTTACCCCATGATTCCTGGCAAAGACTGTTATCTGGTAATAATAAGGTCCCTTTTGGACAGATCTCCCTGTAAAAACAAAGTGTCAGCAGCGTGGGATAATCTTTGATCAATGATAAGATCAGCGGGGAAAGTTGCGTGAGATAAATAAAAAGATGTATGACATCCGGTTGAAATTCTTTCAACGCCTTTTTTAATTGTTTCCGGGCTGAACGATTCGCTACCTGCAGGTAGGTTCTTCCCCGGCCTAATGTGCCATAGCATTGAAAGTCGGCGATAACAGGATTTCCATCTGATGCAGCATTACTGGAGAAAAAAGCAGCCTGGTGTCCTTCTTGTACAACGATCTTCATGATCCGGTCAATCTGCAACTCAGCTCCGCCCGTCAATGTTCCATAAT
>DATINK010000102.1:0-2207 GCA_035474355.1 Chitinophagaceae bacterium
CGGGGTTCAGTTCTTACCCCCCACCCAAAAGAATTTGAAAGATTGTTTGGAAAACCTGTTGATGATTTTGAAAGGATTATAGTTGCAAAAAGAATGTCGCAGGAATATAATATCATTATTGTGCTCAAAGGACATCATACATTTATTGCATGTCCTGATGGCAAAGGGTTTTTCAATTCGACAGGTAATGCAGGCATGGCCACGGGAGGAAGCGGGGATGTGTTGACGGGAATTCTTACCGGGCTCCTGGCCCAGGGTTATATTTCCAAAGACGCAGCCCTGTTAGGTGTCTGTATTCATGGAATAGCGGGTGACCTGGCTGCCAATGAATTTTCGGTAGAAGCGATGGTGGCCAGCGATATTATTGAGCAACTTGGCCTGGCTTTTACATCATTGGATTAATCCAATCAGGATAGTGAACTGACAAAGGTCAGTGAGTAATCGCTTCTTTTTGTTTTGATACAGGTAAATAAGAAACAGGTTGTAAATGGCATGTTGAGAAGATCGGCATTGTTTGAAATATTGATATCACCGCTGACATACGCTTCAATCGATGAGGATCCTAAAGCATTCCATCCTACTTGCACTTTTTCAGCTGTATAACCCATTTCCTGTCGACGACCGGCCAGTTTTATGACAATGTTCTCCAGGAATTCTAACTCACTGAGAGTAGCGGTAATGGCAAGTGTTGATCGTTTCATTGTGTGAAATAAACATATTGGCTGAAAGAAATAAATAGAAGCAATTGCCAATTTCTTGTATTAAATAAACCGGATGGGTTGTAGAATTTTTACGACAGGGGGCGGCGCATACAGCCTAACCCCTATCTTTATCCCTGTGAAATTGAAGATTTATTAAGCCTCAAACTGCCTTAATGTGTTGATTTTAAATCACAATTAAAAACATGTTTTATGTCAGACATTGAAAAAAGACTGCTTAAGCTGGAATCAAAACTCCGGATCTATCAAATCGCCTTTATTGGGTTGCTATTGGGCACTGGTTTCATGTTTCTTACAGGATTTGGGAAAAAGCCCGTTGCCACGGATCTTGTCCAGGCAAAAGAATTCCAGGTGGTGAATGATAATGGAAAAGTACTGATGTCATTGAAAAAAGATTCTACCGGTGGCGGACGCATAAGTATTTACAACAATTCCGGAGTGAATGTGCTGATGATGCATTCAGCCATAAAAGGCGGCAGGATGAGTATAACAGCTCATGACGGAAATAGCGGGATAGTAGCAGCAATCACTGAAGACAACCATGGTGTATTGAATGTTTATAATAAGTGGAATAACAGGATCTGTGCATTGGGAGGAGATGCTAAAGGCGGTGGCGTACTGAATGTTTATGATAATGCAAGTGAAAAAATGAACGGGATCTGGCCCAAGGAATAAAATGTAGAATATTGAATGTAAAATGTAAAAGGGGGTTCGTTGATACTTCTACATTCTACATTCATTTCATCGAGATCAGCGCAGGCCCCATCTTAATCATCTGCATATCTGCTGCAGATATCCTTTTGATCTGGCCCCAATCAAGTCCCATTCCATTTAATGTTTCCGGATCCGGGATGGCTCTTCTGACTCCGTTTTCCATATAATAAACTACCGGGTCGCCGGAAACTTGTAGCATATTTCCATTCTTCCTCGAAGGCAGGTCATCTGCTTTTTGTAATGTGGCTAGATCTGCAATCGTTACCCCGGTGACCATATCCTCCGTAAGACCCAGGAATGAAAATGTTTCCAGATCAGGAATATGACGAAGGCTACGATCGATCACCATGTATTTTTCAGAAGTTCCGTGAGCCTGGTATAAAGCTCCTTCTTGTAATACAGTTCTGGCAATAAACTGAACAGGGATTTGTTCACCAAGTGGAATAGCGTCCAGGTCTGACAGGGAAAGATTAAGAACCCCTACTCCGCCTGAATTGATCATATTAAAAGTAAGTGGATCAGGTATCCAACGGCGCTTTCCATTATCCATTACATAAATAGCGGCATCCCCGGCAACCTGGTAAAACAGACCGTCTCTTCTGGATGGAAACGGATCTCCGAATGCAAAACCCACCTGGCTTCCAAATGGAAGTGTCACCAGCGGTAATCCCCCCCAACCCGCCACATTCAGTGTTTCCAGGTCCTGTATCCATCTCATTTTTCCGTTTGTATATAGATACTGTTCGGGCTCCTGGTCAAAAGTATACCTGCCTC
>DATINK010000103.1:0-2106 GCA_035474355.1 Chitinophagaceae bacterium
GCAGTGATTCTCTTTTGATGACCATAAAAGGAAAATATACAAAAGGCAATGATGTTGTTTATCCTTCCCCCGCCTCCGTTCTTCCTATGGCGCAGCAACCCGAGGTTTTTCGCAGAATAGGACTCATGCATAATTTATTACTGGAAGCTTATCCTCAACCACTCGGACTGGAAGCCAAATGGTTTGGGAAACTGAGCAACGGCACATTTGCAGATGACGTGAATTTCTCTCACGGAATCCTGGTCTGGATGTATTTCTATAGTTGTACGTTCTTGTCCTATACCTGTGTTCAAAACAAACCTAATGAAGTGGCTCCCTTAGCTGATGTATATGATCATTTTAATGTGTTTGTGAATCAAATAGGAGCCCTGCAGAACGATTTCAAGTTGGATACGATGACTATTAATAGCAGGAAAGTGTACATGCTGAATCCTGTGGTAGGTTCCTGGAAGGGATATGATCTTTATGGCTCACCGGGGGAGGGTTTCCGCGCTATTTTACTCAAACGCAAAGGCGAATCCCCTATAACACCGGTGACCCGGAAAGAATACCTGGAATATTGTTTCCGTTATTTCAATATTTTTTTTGAGAACCAGGCAAAGCCAATGAGAGAAATGGCCGACCGGCAACTCAGGGATGAATTAATAAATAAAGTAAATGGCATGAAAGAGGATGTGATCAAACGTTACCAGGCAGAATGGAAAACTTCCAGTGACGCTAACCTTCTTGACAGCCCGGCTGAAATATACAGTCCATTCACGATCACGGAGGGTACACCCATTTTTGCCAGCGGGCCGGATGGCGGTAAAATGCTGGTCACGGAAAACCCGGCATATATAAAGAAGGATCTTCCTAAATACGCACCACAATTCATGGTGTTATACTGGAAATGGACCAGCGATTTTCCGATGTATGGCGGTGAACAAGGGGTCTATTTCAAAAAAACGCTGGAAGCTCATTTTCCCATAGAGAAACTGCAGGCGATGATCGATAAATAAGTATATGAAAAAAGGCAGACCCATTTTCCAGCTTCTTTCTTTCATGTTGATCGTTGTGTGTTCTTCCCATCCGGCAAATGGACAAATTGAAGGCAAGTGGACCGGCACGATAAGTTTTCACGAAAAATTCGAAGGTATAACAGGGAAAAGCGAAAAAAAGATCAATGTTTCAGTAACCGACAATAGGTGCCGGGGAACGATAACTTATGAGGATGATGGAGGTGGCGCTGTTAAGGGTAAGACCTCCTGTCATGGTCAAGGCGAAGTAGAATTCGTTACGCTTATTATTAATCGTAACGATTCAATTTACACGATTGAAACGGAGGGCCCTACCTGTTCAGAAGGTTCAAACCCCTGGACACGCGGCCAGGGAAATGATATCTTAATCGCAGATAAACCCCTGGGAATAAATCCCAATATATTATCGGGAGTAGATACTAAAGTTTCGCAGTTACCAGCCAATATGGGAACGGTTACCACTACGATTTCCTGGCAACTTTCACAAGCTGCTCCTGCATTTGAACTGATCATAACCCCGGTAAATTATGATAACTGGCTTCCGGAACCGGGTATGGATGAATTAAAAAAAGGCACGGTAATGGAAATCGGTCTGAAAGTCCAGGGAAGAAATGGAGCGCCATTAACATTAAAAGCCGAAAAATTTGAAATTCGTCTCTCCAATACTTCGAGAGAGCCTGGCATTACATTAAATGCGCCTTTATATCCAAATGTTCAACAATTACCCGATCTCCGGCTGTTACCGCTTGCCATAGCAGAAAGTAAAGCAGAAGATCAATTCATCACTATCAACTGCACGGATGGTTCAACCGGTAAAGTGTTCATAGGATCCTATGATGGCGGCGGATGGACGACTCTTACAGTTGTTGCCGTGATGAAAGACAGAAGCACGATCCGGGGAAACTTACTGGTAGCAGGTGGCGAAACAGAGATCCCCATTCCTAAAAGAACTTCCGAATCCGTCATCGCAACCGCCTGGCTCAATGATCATGGAAATCCAAAGGATATTGACGACATAGAGCGTTCAAATGGAAATGCAAATAATGGCGATGGCCTGACGGCTTATGAAGGATATCGTGGCTTTATTTCC
>DATINK010000104.1:0-7123 GCA_035474355.1 Chitinophagaceae bacterium
GCCGCAGTTCCGGAAGATCTATGTAAATAATGTGGTTTGCAATGGTGCAGCCAAAGCAATATTTGTTCGTGGACTACCGGAAATGAATGTGCAGGATATTGTGCTGAAGGATATGGTGATCCAGGCGGTGAAGGGGCTGGATTGTAGCGAAGGGACCAATATCCAGTTGAAGAATGTGAAGCTGATCACAAAAGAAACCGACCCGGTAATGAATATTCATAATAGTAAAATGATCGCGCTGGATAATATAGGTTATCAAAAAGATGCAACATTATTGTTGAATATTACGGGTGAAAAAACAGAGAAAATCCAATTGAAGAATACGGATGCAGGGCAGGCCAGGGAGAAAGTGAAGTATAGTTATGGAGCTACTGAGAAAGCCATGGATTAGATGATAACTGATAACTGATAACTGATAGTACTGTGATGCGTGCCTTACCGTCTTACCGCCTTACCGGCAAAAAAAATATGAAAAAGTATTTTACAATATTGCCCCTTGTATTGCTGATCTCAGTTCATGGATTCAGTCAGCGAGCTGGGCGTATAGGATATCGTTCCAATGCCGCAGAAATGGCAAAAACAGTAATGAAAACCTGGAAGGACTCCTTCTCCCTCGATGGCAAGCCCGCCAAATGGACCTATGACATGGGCGTAATACTAAAAGGATTTGAAGGATTGTGGATGAATACCGGCGACGCGCAATATTATAACTACATCCAGCAACAGATGGATTTTTATGTAAGAGAAGATGGCAGCATCAAGACTTACAAGCAGGATGAATTCAATATCGACAATGTCAATAATGGAAAGATTCTCTTGCTGTTATACCGCGTGACCCTGAAAGATAAATACCTGAAGGCCGCGAAATTATTGCGTGACCAGTTGCGGCAACACCCGCGAACCAATGAAGGAGGCTTCTGGCATAAAAAGATCTATCCCTACCAGATGTGGCTGGATGGATTATATATGGGGGAACCCTTTTATGCCGAATATGCCTGGCTCGCACATGAAGACACAAGTTTTAACGATATCGCCAACCAGTTTATCTGGATGGAAAAACACGCACGGGATCCCAAAACAGGATTATTATATCATGGCTGGGATGAAAGCAAGGCCATGAAATGGTCCAACCCGGTTACGGGCCAGTCGCCTAATTTCTGGGGCAGGGCCATGGGTTGGTATGCCACTGCACTGGTGGATGTACTGGATTATTTTCCCATGGATCATCCTAAAAGAAAAGAGCTCATTGATATTCTCAACCGGCTCGTTACTGCCATCGATAAATGCAAGGACCCCAAAACCGGTCTTTGGTGGGATGTTTTAAATTTCCAGGGAAGAAAAGGGAACTATCTCGAGACATCGGCGTCAAGCATGTTTGTTTATTCAATTGCCAAAGCTGTGCGGAAGGGATATATTCCTTCCACCAAAATCTCGATCGCGAAAAACGCGTTCAACAGTATTCTCAGCAAATACACCAAAACAGAAAATGATCAATTTAATTTATATGGTGTCGTAAAAGTTTCAGGCCTGGGTGGGAATCCTTACCGCGACGGGAGTTATGAATATTATGTCGGGGAGCCGGTGATCATGAACGATCCCAAAGGCATTGGCGCCTTTTTAATGGCCTGTAATGAAATAGAAATGCTTCCTACCCTATCCATTGGAAAAGGAAAGACAGTAGTGATGGACAACTATTTCAACCGTGAGAACAAGGAAGATGCTTTTGGCAAAAATTCAGTCTTCCATTATAAATGGTGGGAAAAAGACAATGGGGGTTTTGGTTTCATGGGACATATCTTCAATAAATATGGGGTAGCGACCCAAAGTCTTGATGATGCTCCTGCTGCGAATAACCTGAAGAATGCATCCATCTATTTCCTGATCGACCCCGACTGGCCCAAGGAAAACAAGCATCCGAATTATATAGAACCCCAACATATCAACGCAATTTACAATTGGGTAAAGAACGGTGGCGTGATGGTGATGCTGGCCAATGACAGCAATAACGTTGAGTTCACCCGCTACAATCAATTAGCGGAAAAATTTGGCATCCACTGGAACGAGAATATGCGGCACGATGTGATCGACAATCAATTCGAACAGGGCGCCCTGCCGGTTCCGCCGGGAGCATCCATATTTAAATCTGTAAATAAGGTTTACATAAAACAGTTGTGCACGCAAACCCTGAAAAAACCTGCTGTCAGTGTATATACTGAAAACGGGGAAGTGATCATGTCGGTATCAAAAGTTGGAAAGGGAACTGTCTTTGCTGTTGGAGACCCCTGGTTTTATAATGAATATACGGACGGAAGAAAGATCCCTCTTGAATACCAGAATTATAAGGCGGCGCGTGATCTTGTGGAGTGGTTACTTAAGCAAGTGAAAAGATAAGAGTTATTAGTTAAGAGTTATGAGTTAGGAATGAAAAAGAATTTATTTATACTGTTGTTTATTGTGTCATGTTTTGCTCAACAATCCGTTTATTCGCAAAAAACGGGGGCGAAGAGAATTGTGGTGGCCCTGGATGGCAGCGGGGATTTTACAAAGATCCAGGATGCGATCGCCAGCCTGCCGGATACATCGGATAAAACAAGGGTTATATATATTAAGAAGGGAAATTACCCGGAAAAAATATTTATCAGCAGTCATAATATCTTATTGGAAGGCGAAGACCGGGAGGGTGTGGTGATCGAAGGTGGTATTGCAAGGGATGAGTGGCGTTGCAGTCATCCCGATGACTGGGGTGCTGCGGTATTGAACATCAATGGAAATGATATTACTTTAAAGAACCTGACGGTTTATAATGACCAGGGCTTTAATAATCTTCAACCCATCGAGATCAATTGCCCGAACGATACGGCTACCCATAAAAAAACGTTGCGCAGGGAGGGACACCAGTTTGCCATGCGGACCATTAAAGCCACACGATTAAAGGCAGTGAATTGTCATTTCAAGTCATGGGGCGGAGATACGGTGAGTCCCTGGAATGTAGAAAATGGACTCTGGTATTTTAAAGATTGCATCATGGAGGGCGGTGTTGATTTTTATTGCCCCCGCGGTTGGGCCTGGGCCGAAAATTGTGAGTTTATCGCACATTGCGGGGATGCCACGATCTGGCATGATGGTTCCACTGTGGAAGATTCTAAAACCGTATTGAAGAATTGTACGTTTAAGGGATTCGACGGATTTCAACTCGGCCGTTATCACCGGGATGCACAGTTTTACCTGGTGGATTGTCATTTTGCTTCCAATATGGCTGATAAAGCGATCTATCGCGTTGCCACTACGAACGTGATTAAATGGGGAGAGAGGATCTATTATTATAATTGTCATAGAGAAGGCGGAGCTGATTTTAGTTGGTATGCTAATAATTTACCAGCTACCGTGAATGCGAAAGATATTAATGTGAAGTGGGTGTTTGGTGAACGCTGGAAGTTTTAATTTCCTGCGTTCCTTGCGTGGCCTCTGCGTTCCCTGCGTTACTGTATTAAATTCGAGGCTTAAAATGAATACAGGAGCGCAGAGAACGCAAAGAATCGCAATGTACGCAGAGATGTTTCAGATGAGTAACAAATGTTATTGAATAAAGAAAATATTAAGAACATCAAAGCTCAACCGGGGCTTATAATCCCGGACGAAAAATTGTTTGCCTTGCCGGAAAGGGTATTGCAATTCGGTACCGGCGTGTTATTAAGAGGGCTGCCTGATTATTTTATTGATAAGGCTAACCGGAATGGCATATTCAATGGAAGAGTGGTGATCGTGAAATCCACTAACACGGGAGATACAGATGCATTTGATAAACAGGACGGGTTGTTTACATTATTAGTCCGGGGTGTGGTGAATGGGCAACCGGTTGAAGAAACCATCATCAATTCAGCTATCAGCCGGGTGCTTTCCGCCCGGGATGACTGGAGCTCGATCCTGGAATGCGCAAAGAACCCGGAGATGCAGGTGATCGTTTCCAATACCACGGAAGTGGGAATCACCCTGGTGGAAGATGATATCCGTTTATTTCCGCCACACTCCTATCCCGGTAAATTACTGGCCTTTCTCTATGAAAGATTCAGGGTCCTGAATGGCTCGCCGGAAAGCGGTATGGTCATCGTTCCCACCGAATTGATCCCGGATAATGGGAGCAAACTCAAATCGATCGTGATGGAGCTGACCAAAATGAATAACCTGGGAGATGCTTTCACGCAATGGCTGCAATCACATAATCATTTCTGCAATACGCTGGTGGACCGGATCGTCCCGGGAAAAATTACCGCAGCGACTCAACCTGGTATGGAAACAACCTGGGGATACGAGGATGACCTGATGATCATGGCGGAAAATTTCAGGCTCTGGGCCATTGAATCCAGGGAAAAAAGAGTTGAGGAGATACTTTCATTCAGCCAGGCTGACGAAGGCATCGTGATCGAGGAAGACATTGAAAAATTCAGGGAACTGAAGCTTCGTTTATTGAACGGCACCCATACTTTTAGTTGCGGACTCGCCCATCTCGCCGGTTTTATTACAGTAAAAGAAGCAATGAGCAGCCCATTGATGGCGGATTATATCAGGTCGCTGATGATGCAGGAGATCGTACCCGTGATCAGTAATGGCAAGATCTCCACGCAAGACGCCCGGGTATTTGCCATGCAGGTATTGGATCGTTTTCTCAATCCCTTCCTGGAACATGCCTGGCTGAATATTACCGTGCAGTTTACATCTAAAATGAAATTGCGGAATATCCCCTTATTACTTGCCCATTATAAACAAAGCAACCAGGCGCCTGAACATATGTCGCTCGGATTTGCAGCGTACTTGTTATTCATGAAATGCAGCCGTAATGAAAAAGCTGTTTATACCGGGATGGCTTATGAAACCGAATACAATGTGAGGGATGACCAGGCCGGTTATTTCGCAGAAAAATGGAAGAACAATGATCCAGATTCCCTGGTGGATGAAATATTGGCAGATAAAACCCTATGGGGCGTTGATCTGAGCAGCCTGGAAGGATTTGCCCATCAAATAAAAATATATCTCCGGTCATTGATACATAATGGTGTGATGTCAACATTCCGGAGTTTACAAAAAACGAATAAAGTGATCGCCTGATGAAGCCCGTGGTATTGAAAATACATCCAAAGGACAATGTGCTGGTGGCTCTTCGCAACCTGTCGGCAGGTGAAACCATTCAATATAATGGAGATAGCTATGTAATGACCGAAGCCGTGCCCGCCAAACATAAATTCGTGATGAATGATATGCAGCAAGGCGATGTGGTTACCATGTATGGGGTAATGGTGGGTAAAATGCAATCTCCCGTACAAAGGGGTACAAGAATAACAACCGGGAATGTGAGTCATGCCGCACAACCTTATCAATACAGGGGATCCACTTATCAATGGCATGCACCGGATACATCAAAATTCAAAAACAGGATCTTTAAAGGATATCACCGGAGTGATGGTCGTGTAGGCACTGCGAATTACTGGCTGTTCATTCCCACAGTGTTTTGTGAGAACCGGAATATGGACGTGATACGGGAAGCATTGCAGAATGAACTGGGCTATGCAGTAACCGATAAGTATAAACGATATGCTCACAGCCTGATCGATGCATACAAAAAAGGGGTTGATCTTTCCATACCTGATCTAACTCCCCCTCCTTTGGAGGGGGCTGGGGGGAGGCTATTCAAAAATGTAGATGGCATCAAATTCCTGAATCATGATGGTGGTTGCGGTGGAATCCGGCAGGATGCCGCCATCCTCAGTAAATTACTGGCCGCTTATGCGGATCATCCGAATGTCGGGGGTGTCACTGTATTAAGCCTGGGTTGCCAGAACCTGCAGGTAAAAGACTTTATGGATGACCTGCAAAAACATAACCCGAAATTTGATAAACCCCTTTACATATTTGAGCAGCAGCAATCCCAAAGTGAAGAGCAACTGATCACCGAAGCTATCCGGAGAACATTTTTAGGCCTTATCGAGATCAACAAGGAGGAAAGAAAACCTGCCGGCCCCGATAAACTTACCCTGGGTGTAAAATGTGGCGGCAGTGATGGATTCAGCGGCATATCTGCGAATCCATCGGTGGGTTATTGCGCCGACCTGCTGGTTGCATTGGGAGGAAAAGTTTTACTGGCGGAGTTTCCGGAACTATGCGGGGTGGAACAGGAAATGGTGGACAGGTCCGTAGATGAAGCCACGGCTAAAAAGTTCATGCACCTCATGAAAAGTTATGAGGAGATCGTTACCCGCGTTGGATCTGGATTTCATATGAACCCTTCCCCGGGAAATATCAAGGATGGATTGATCACTGACGCTATGAAATCGGCGGGTGCGGCCAGGAAGGGAGGCACATCGCCCGTTGTGGACGTACTGGATTATACTGAACAGGCAACCAGGCCCGGTTTGAATCTTGTTTGCACCCCGGGCAATGATGTGGAAGCAACCACAGGGAAAGCTGCTTCAGGCGCCACTTTGATACTTTTCACTACCGGGTTGGGAACACCAACGGGTAACCCGGTCTGCCCGACCATCAAAGTGTCCAGCAATTCCGCGCTGACCAAAAGAATGAATGATATCATTGATATCGATACCGGGGCTGTGATTGAAGGGGAAAAGACCATTGAGCAAATGGGAGAAGAGATACTGGATTATTGCCTGAAAGCAGCGAGTGGTGAAGTGATACCGAAGGCCGTTTTATTGAACCAGGATGATTTTATTCCGTGGAAACGAGGTGTTTCATTATAGCCCCTATCTTTTGGCCCCTATCCCCTAAAGGGGAAATCGGAATTTGTATGAATAATGATCAGTAAATTGTAATAACCGTTTTGATTTTATGAATTATTTTTTAACAATAGACTTAGCTCCCCTTCAGGGGATGGGGGCAGAGAAGGAGGTATTATGAAGAAGTTTTTAGATGAAAATTTTCTGCTGAAGACAAAGACAGCGCAGACGCTTTACCATGAGTATGCGAAAGACATGCCCATCATCGATTACCATTGCCATCTCCCGCCCCAGCAGATCGCCGAAGACCAGCGTTTTGAAAACATTACGCAGGTATGGTTGTACGGCGACCATTATAAATGGAGGGCCATGCGCACCAATGGTGTGGATGAAAGTTATTG
>DATINK010000105.1:0-6228 GCA_035474355.1 Chitinophagaceae bacterium
GTTTTTGCCGCAACAGAAGGTTTTGAATAAAAGTGAGAACCCGGTTAAAAAAATATTTATACACCGGCATGCCCCCTTTCAACGCTCCTTTCCCCAGGATCCGGGAACCAAATACAACCGGGTAGATACCGTTAGCAATGATAGATGCCATGCTGTTTACTAACAATGGCGTGTACTGGTAATCGGGATGCAGCATGATAATTATATCGGCGCCCAATTCAAGTGCTTTCTTATAACATGTTTTTTGGTTGCCCCCATATCCGCGGTTTTCCTGGTGTTTGATGATATGGCGAATCCCCAGCCCGGACGCCTTTTCAATTGTATTATCGGTGCTGTTGTCATCCACCAGCACAATATCATCCACGATATCATGGGGGATCTCACGAAAAGTTTTTTCAATGGTCAGGGCAGCATTGTATGCAGGCAGAACGATGATCAGTTTTTTTCCCAGGACCATATATCAGGAGCCCATTTTTTCTATGACTTCGGCAGCGACACCAGTAAAACTGAATCCGCCATCGTGGAATAGGTTTTGCATCGTGACCATGCGTGTCAGGTCGCTGAACATGACCGCGCAAAAATTCGCGCAATCTTCGCCCGTGGCATTCCCCAGCGGGCTCATTTTTTCCGCATAATTAATAAAGCCGTCAAATCCTTTTACCCCGCTGCCGGCGGTGGTACGGGTGGGTGACTGGGATACAGTATTAATGCGGACTTTCTTTTTAATACCATAATAGTAGCCGAACATCCTGGTTACACTTTCGAGCAGGGCCTTGGCATCCGCCATTTCATTATAATCAGGGAATACGCGTTGTGCGGCAATATAGGTGAGCGCCACCACGCTGCTCCATTCATTGAGCGCATCCAGGTCCCAGGCCGTACGTAATACTTTATGCAGGCTCATGGCAGAAATGTCGAGTGTTTTTTGGTTCCACTCGTAATTCATTTCTGTATAATGCTTTCCTTTTCGCACATTCAGGCTCATCCCGATAGAATGAAGAATGAAATCGATCTTGCCGCCAAAATGTTCCATTGATTTTTCAAAAAGATTCTTCAGGTCTTCCATGCTGGTTACGTCAGCACCGATCACCGGCGCATTACCACAGGCAGCTGCCAGTTTATTGATCTCACCCATACGCAAAGCAACCGGGGCATTGGTCAATACGATCTGCGCACCTTCTTCATGGCATTTCAATGCCGTTTTCCAGGCAATCGATTTCTCGTCCAGCGCGCCGAAGATGATTCCTTTTTTTCCTTTCAATAAGTTATTTGACATAGCAGTGATGTTGTGGCGCCAAAAATAAGTGTTTATTATTTCCCCGTTTCTAACAGGCGTTAGCGGGATCAATGATTATCTTCATGCTGAAATTCCACCCGCATTTTCAGTAAATTCAAGAATGGAACAACGGGCTGTCATTACCGGATCAGGATGTTTTATTCCCCCTGTCGTTAAGACCAACCAGGATTTTATCAACCAGGATTTTTATGCCGATGATAATACCCGTGTTCCGAACCCTACGCCGGATATCTTAAAGAAATTCTCAGAGATCACGGGTATCGTTGAGCGGCGTTATGCTTCCGATGATATGAATGCTTCGGAAATGGCAACGATCGCTTCCCGGCTGGCTATCCGGGATAGCGGTATTGATCCTGAAGAGCTCGACCAGCTGATACTCGCCAATAATTTTGGAAATGTCATCAAGCATACGATCCAGACCGATCTTCTCCCGGCGCTGGCATCAAGAGTGAAATATGACCTGGGTATCCGGAATCCCAATTGCGTCGCCTATGATATCATTTTCGGTTGTCCCGGGTGGTTACAGGGTTTGATCCAGGCAGATATTGCCTTCAAAGCCGGTGTTGCAAAAAAATGCCTGGTAGTGGGTGTAGAGATGTTAAGCCGTGTATTGGATCCTTATGACCGGGATAGTTTGATATTCAGTGATGGCGCCGGAGCAACAGTACTTGAATCGAAGCCGGAATCAAAAAATGGAAAAGGAGTTTTATCCTGGAGCGTGCAGAGCCATTGCGTCGATGAGGCTTTCTATCTCTATTTGGGAAAAAGCAATTATCCCGAAGCCGACCCGGGGATCCGTTATATTAAAATGAAAGGCAGAAAAGTCTATGAGTATGCCATGAAGCATGTGCCCCTTGCCATGAAAGATTGCCTCGACAAAGCCGGCATTTCTGTCCGGGAAGTGAAAAAAGTTTTTATTCACCAGGCCAATGAGAAAATGGATGAAGGCATCATTGCCCGCTTGTTCAAATTATATGGTGAAACAAATATGCCGGAACATATCATGCCGATGAATATCCACAAATTCGGGAACAGTTCAGTTGCTACGATTCCCACGTTATATGACATGGTTAAAAAAGGCGGAATGGAAAACCATGACCTGCATGATGGCGACATTATCCTGTTTGCATCGGTGGGCGCCGGGATGAATATCAATGCCGCCTGTTACCGCATCTGACGACCCTTTTCTTGTCTCCTTACTTTATCTTCGCAGCGATGAAGATCTCTTACAAATGGCTGAATGATTATATGCCTGTGGCCGTGGAGCCCGAACGACTCTCCATGATCCTGACTTCTATCGGCCTTGAAGTGGAGTCATTCGATAAGTATGAGGAAATAAAAGGTGGATTGAAGGGGCTGATCATCGGAAAAGTGCTTCATACTGAAAAACATCCCAACGCAGATAAACTTACGCTTACACAGGTAGATACCGGTGGTAAAGAGCCCTTATCTATTGTTTGTGGTGCACCGAATGTAGCGGCAGGACAAAAAGTAATTGTTGCGCCCGTTGGATCCACGATCCATCCGGTCCAGGGTGAACCCATGACGATGAAAGTTGCGAAGATCAGGAATGTTGAAAGCCATGGAATGATCTGTGCGGAGGACGAGATCGGAATGGGAACTTCGCATGAAGGGATCCTGGTATTACCGGATGATGCCGAGGTGGGAACAGCAGTCGCCGACCTTTTTCAACCCTATGATGATATTGTTTTTGAAATAGGATTAACACCCAACCGGATGGAAGCCATGAGTCATTGGGGTGTGGCCAGGGATGTTTGTGCATGGTTGAGTCATCATGAAAAAAAAGAATACAAACCCCGGTTACCAGCCGTTCATGAATGGAAGGCAGACGATCATTCATTGTCCATCCATGTAAAAGTTGAAAATAATGATGCCTGTCCACGATATTCAGGTGTTACCCTTGCTGGAATGAACATAAGTGTTTCTCCCCGGTGGATGCAGCAAAAATTAAAAGCGATCGGGATCAGGCCCATTAATAATATTGTAGACATCACCAATTTTATCCAGCATGAAACCGGGCAACCGCTGCATGCTTTTGATGCCGATGCTTTACATGATCATGCGATCATTGTTAAAAACCTGCCTGCAGGCACTCCTTTCATCACACTGGATGAAAAAGAAAGGAAACTGAATGCGGAAGACCTGATGATCTGTGATGGCAAGGGACCTGTTTGCATCGCCGGTGTCTTTGGCGGATTGCATAGTGGGGTTACGGAAAAGACCCGGAACCTGTTTCTTGAGAGCGCCTGTTTTGACGCAGTGGCCGTCCGGAAAACTTCTTTTGCTCATGGATTGCGAACCGATGCAGCTTCCAGGTTTGAAAAAGGAACAGATATATCCGCAACGGTCACTGTATTAAAAAGAGCGGCCGGAATGATCAAAGAGATCGCGGGTGGAAAGATCTCTTCTGAGATCGTGGATATATATCCTTCACCTAAAGAAAAAACAAGCGTCACACTCTCTTACGCATATCTTCAAAAACTGAGTGGCAAGAATTATGATAAGGAGGCTGTTAAAAGGATCCTTAAGGGCCTTGGCTTTGAAGTGACCAGTGACCAGGTGAATGCATTACAAGTTGCTGTTCCCTTTCATAAACCGGATATATCCTTACCTGCGGATATAGTGGAAGAAATAGTAAGGATCGACGGGCTCGACAACATTGAAATACCGGAAGCCATCACGATGACACCTTCTATTGAAGAAAATCTTTCGGGAGAACTTTGGAAAGAAAAAATCAGCGGTCACCTGTCCGCGCTGGGTTTTCATGAGCTCATCACCAACTCGATAACAAAATCATCTTATTATACCGAAGAAGAACAACAGGGAATGGTAAAGATGATGAACAGCCTGAATGCCGACCTCAATATTCTCAGGAATTCGCTTTTTGAATCGGGGCTGGAAGTCGTGGCTCATAACCTGAATCATAAAAACAACTCCCTCCGGCTTTTTGAAATGGGGAAAGCCTATTACAAGAAGGCTGCCGGCAAATATGAAGAGTCAGAGAAGTTGAGCATCATCGTAACCGGGGCCTCTCATGACGAGGGCTGGAAAAACAAACCGGTTGCAGTCGATTTCTATTACCTGAAAGGAATTGTTGATTCCGTTTTAAAAGTATTGGGTATTACAGCAGAAAGTATTGAACCTCTCCCTGTAGCTAAGCTGGACAATCATATTGTTTTGAAGAAAGATGGCAGGATCATCGGGGGTATAGGTGCTGTGAAACAAAAGATCCTGCAATCGTTTGGCATTAAACAACCCGTTTATTTTGCCGGTTTGGATTGGGCCCTCCTGACCGCCTTAACTGCCGATAAGAAGGCTGGGATAAATGAGGTCCCCCGCTATCCTTCTGTTCAGCGCGACCTTGCTATGGTTGTTTCCAGGGACATGCCCTGGGAGAAAGTGGAAAAATCGGTGCAAAAGATCGGGCTGGATAAACTCAGGTCACTCAAGTTGTTTGATATTTTCGAAAGTGAAAAGCTGGGAGCGGGCAGGAAATCGATGGCGGTGAATTTCACTTTCCGGGATGAAGAGAAGACTCTTACCGATAAGGAGATCGATGAATGGATGAAGAAGATCATGCAAACGCTGGAAAAAGAACTACCTGCTGAGATCAGGAAATAATTCAAAACTTCAACTTTGAAAGAAACAGATCAACAATTCAAAAGGATCCAGGAAAAATTGCAGCTCCTGCTGAAACAATACGCGGCATTGGAAAAGGAAAACATCCAATTGAAGGAATCGTTGGGTAAAACAAAAAACCAGAATAAGCTGCATCAACAAAATGTCGATGGATTGAAACAACAAGTGAATGTGCTGAAGTTAAATGCCGGGCAGATGCCGGAAGCAGATAAAAAAGAATTTGAAAAAAGGATCAATGCTTATTTAAAGGAGATCGACAGGTGTATTGCTATGCTTGGGGAATAGGTCAGATCCTCTTCACCAGGTTCATTTTCATTTCATCATCGCCCTGCGACAATTCCATGGTGTAAATGCCATAAGGCAATTCGCTTAAACCGCTCCAGGTTACCTGTTCGCGGTCGTGCGAGAGGTCTCTTTCGATAGTGCTGCAAACACTTCCTTTATCGTCTTTCAATACGCCACGCAGACAATTCCCCACAGGAGCTGTCAGTTCGAGCTGAAGCGCATCAATAAAGACGGATGACTTAACTTTGGCAAACATAAAAGCAAACGTTTTAATGAATTAAATCGTTTCCAAGGTTGACTTTTAATCTTCGGTAATCAGGTGGATAGTGGTGTAAATAGGATGGGGTATCGAATATAAAAAATGGAATTGAAAAATCCAAGTATATGTCAGAATTAATAGCCGTTTCGGCCACGATCGGGGACCGGAGTTACCGGATCAAGATACCCCCGGGGGAAGAGGAAGTGGTCCGCAGGACCCTGAAGACGATCAATGACAAGATCATTGAATTTAAAAAACTGTATGGAGGCAAAGACATGCAGGATTATGTGGCCATGGTGCTGGCCTGGTATGCCGTGGAACAAAATGCCCCGATGGCCGCAGATATCAAGCATGAAAACCTTTCCGGTCAGCTGGACAGCATTGAACGAATGCTTGATAACCAGTTAAATGGCGCTTAATCAACCCTCCTCTTTTTAGCTTCTCTTTTGTATCTTCGGCTCAGACAAATTGTGTCATGACCCTTTTAGCTGGAAATATCAATATGGAACCCATAAACAAAACCATTCATGGATCAAAATATCATATCTGTTATCATTGGAGTTGTTGCCCTGATCGCTGGCCTCATAGCGGGTAAGCTCATCTTTGCCAAAAACACCCGAAAAAGACTTGAAGAAGCCGAATTCCAGTCCCAGACCATCCTGAAAGAAGCCGGATTAAGAGCCGAAAATATCCGGAAGGAAAAAGAACTGGAGGTCAAAGAAAAGGC
>DATINK010000106.1:0-4624 GCA_035474355.1 Chitinophagaceae bacterium
GGTTTAAATCTTCCCACAAGGGGGCCATCCTCCTACCTTTGCGCTATGCAGATCTTAGATGGAAAACTAGCCGCTTCAGCTATCAAAGACGAATTGAAGATCGAGACAGCACAACTGGCGGCGGAAGGAAAAAAGATACCCCATTTAGCGGCGATCCTCATCGGTACCCATGGAGCCAGTGAAACCTATGTGTCTTCAAAAGTAAAAGCCTGCGAGGAAGTGGGTTTTAAATCAACCCTGGTTCGTTTTGAAAACGATATTTCCTCCAATAAACTCTTTGCCGAGATCCACCAGCTCAATACGGACCCGGATGTGGATGGCATATTAGTACAATTACCCCTTCCCAAACAGATCAAAGAGGATCAGGTCATCAATGCGATCGATCCCGATAAAGATGTAGATGGATTTCACCCGGTGAATATGGGGAGGATGGTGCAGGGGAATCCATCCTTTGTACCCGCTACTCCACATGGCATCACTTTATTATTGCAACATTTTAAAATTGAGACAAAAGGAAAACACGCTGTCGTGATCGGCAGAAGCAATATCGTAGGCAGGCCCATGAGTATTTTATTGAGCAGTAATAGCCCATCTGGCAACTGCACGGTTACGATCTGTCATTCTCAGACAAAGGATATCAAATCCATGTGCCTGCAGGCAGATATCATTGTGGCTGCCTTGGGGAAACCGGAATTCCTGACGGGAGATATGGTTCGTGAAGGAGCCGTGGTCATCGATGTAGGAATTACCCGGGTTGAAGACAGTTCTAAAAAATCAGGATACAGGCTAAAAGGTGATGTTCATTTTGAATCGGTTTCTCCTAAATGCTCCTGGATCACTCCTGTTCCTGGAGGTGTTGGACCTATGACAATTGCTGCATTGCTGAAGAATACATTTAAGTCTTGTATAATGAAAAATTAGATTATTAATATTTGCCGGTAAGACGGTAAGGCGGAAAGTGAACATTTCCTCCTTCCCGTCTTCCCGCCTTCCCGGCAATTTTCCTCGAATCGAGCTAGAAGTTTGAAACTTTTTGAAATGACCGAAAACTCGAATTCTTCACTTCCAGTAATGGAACATTTCTACACCCTGCAGGGTGAAGGATTCCACCAGGGTAAAGCCGCCTATTTTATCAGGTTGGGCGGATGTGATGTAGGCTGCGTATGGTGTGATGTAAAAGACAGCTGGGATGCCAGCAAGCATCCACAACTTGAAATTGGATTTTTGAAAACCCAGGTTCTTGCAACACCTGCCAAAATAGTTGTGATCACAGGAGGTGAACCCCTAATGTATGATCTTGATGAGTTAACGGAATCTTTTCAATCAGCCGGGCTCCACACACATATTGAAACTTCCGGCGCCTATCCTTTATCCGGCTCCTGGAATTGGATCTGCCTTTCGCCAAAAAAATTCAAGGCCCCCGTGCCGGAAAATCTGCCACAAGCGGATGAACTGAAAGTGATCATATTTAATCAATCGGATTTCGACTGGGCCATGAAATATGCAAAGCTGGTGGGTCCTTCCTGTAAACTTTACCTGCAACCGGAATGGGATAAAGCCGCTGAAATGACACCACAGATCATCGATTTCATCAAAAACCACCCGGAATGGGAGTTGTCCCTGCAGATCCATAAATATATTGACGTTCCATAAGCAACTTTTCGTTTAACAATTTCTTCTCTTATAAGGGGCCAATTTTGAATAATTTCGTAGCTATTTCAAAGCCGGATACCAATGAAAAAATGGATCATACTCATCACCATCATTTGCTCCGGCCCTGTATTATTCGCTCAACCTTACGATCAGTACAAGATCAATAAGAAAGCCCTTACTCTTTATAAACAGGCAATGGACAGGATCCAGGATGGCAGCCTGGTGAATGCTGCGGGTTTATTGCAACAGGCGATCGTTGTCGATCAGCGTTTCGTGGACGCATATTTATCGCTGGCAGGCATTTACGGTCAGAACAAAAACTACCGCGCCTGCGTGGAAACCTATGAAAAAGCTTTTGCCCTCGATTCCAATTATACCATTGAATACAAACTGCCCTATTCCATCAACCTGGCTGGTTTGGGTGAATTCGAAAAAGCGCTCATCGCCATCAACGATATGCTGGCGAAAAAGCCACCGAAAAATCCCAATTCATTAAAAGCAGTTGAATACCGCAAACGCAGCTTTGAATTTGCCATTGACTATGCAAAGAAGAATGCTTCGAAAACCTATGACTTTGATCCAAAGAATATGGGCGCCACAGTGAACAGCGCAGAGTCTGAATATTTTCCCACCCTGACGATCGATGGAAAAGAATTAGTGTTCACACGCAATGTGGGAGGTATGAATGAAGATTTCTTTAACAGCCGGAGACAAAATGATAACTGGGAAAATGCACAACCCATGACGGGCAATGTCAATACAACACTCAATGAAGGCGCCCAGAATATTTCCCAGGATGGAGAATGGCTCGTCTTCACTGCCTGTAATCGTCCTGATGGTTTTGGAAGTTGTGATCTGTATATCTCTTATCTCACGCCCCAGGGCTGGAGTGAAGCCACCAATCTCGGAGGAATCGTCAATACCGACCAATGGGACTCACAACCCTGCTTGTCCCCGGATAAGAGGGATCTCTATTTTACAAGCCGTCGCTTCGGTGGATCAGGAGGCAGTGATATATATGTATGTCATCTCAGGCCCAACGGAAGATGGGGAGAACCGGAAAACCTGGGACCCACTGTGAATACTGCAGGAGATGAAGCATCCCCATTTATTCATGCCGATAACCAAACTTTATATTTTACGTCCAATGGCTGGCCGGGATATGGTGATGATGATCTTTTCTGCACGCGGAAATCGCCGGGGGGTAACTGGCAAACACCTATCAACCTCGGCTTTCCCATCAATACGATCAATAAGGAAGGCACTTTGTTCGTCGCGGCTGATGGTCATAATGCTTATTATGCCAGTGACAGGAGTGATAGTCATGGCGGACTGGATATATACAGCTTTGAATTGCGGGAAGAGGTCCGGCCTTTTAAAACACTTTGGATCAAAGGGAATGTGCATGATAATAAAACAAAGGCTGGTTTGCCTTCCGTGGTAGAGCTGATCGACCTGGCCAGCAAACAGGTGATCACCAAAGTGCAAACTGATGAAAGGGGCAATTACCTCATCACCCTGCCCCTGGGAAAAGATTATGCATTTAACGTGAACCGGAAAGGTTACCTGTTTTATTCCGATCAATTCATGATGAGTAACCGTGTGCCCGATTCCACTTATGAAAAAAATATTCCCTTACAACCCATTGAGACGAATGCCTCCGTGGTATTGAAAAATATCTTTTTCGATGTAAATAAATTTGATCTCAAACCTGAATCCCAGGTAGAGTTGGATAAGCTGATCCAGTTGCTTACTGAAAACCCGGGGCTGAAAATTGAGATCGGCGGACATACTGATAACGTTGGCAAGCCGGCCGATAATTTATCACTCTCCAATAACCGCGCAAAAGCCGTGGTCAATTATCTCATCAGTAAAAACATAGCCGCCCAACGGCTCTCCTTTAAAGGCTATGGTGAAACAAAACCCGTGGCGGATAATAAAACTGAGGATGGAAGGGCATTGAACCGCAGGACAGAGATGAAGGTCACCGGTCAATAAGTTCTAGTGCATAATGCTCCCACCGTTAAAACGGTGGGCTTTATTTTCAGGAAAAAACACATCAACAAAGCCCACGGTTTCAACCGTGGGAATTAAATTAAGGTTCGCCATTTTTCACTCTTGAATTTCCGAAAAAAACGTCACCTCAATGGTGAAATATGGGGCTCGCAAATACCAATTAAACATCCCCTTCTAATATATTTGACCTATATGACCCATTTGACCCTGAATGAATGTCAAACGATTTAGTCTATCGCATCTCCCTCACGCTGATCCCCCAGATCGGCCCCGTACAAGCCAAGATCCTCCTGCAGCATTTTGAACCCGATGAAATTTTCCAGGCCAAAAGATCCTCACTTGAAAAAATAGAAGGCATCGGTAGCATCCGTGCTCATGAGATCAGATCCTTTTCCCGTTTTTCAGTTGCTGAAGCCGAGATAAGATTCATGGAGAAAAATGGTATCAGGGTCTTGTTCCTTTCGGATAAAGAGTATCCTCAACGATTGTTGAATTGCTATGATTCCCCTACTCTTTTATATTATAAAGGTGGGGCCGACCTCAACGCATCCAGGATCATTGCCGTGATCGGCACGCGCAACCATTCGGATTATGGTAAACAGGTCACGGAAAAATTATTGCGGGATCTGTCACAACACCGGGTACTCGTCATCAGCGGACTTGCATTTGGAATCGATGCCATTGCTCATAAAGCTGCTATAAAAAATGAAATGCCAACGGTAGCGGTATTGGCACATGGACTCAACCAGGTATATCCTTCAGAACATGCTGCACTCGCAAAAGACATGATCAAACACAATGGCGGTTTACTTTCGGAATTCAACAGCCTTTTCAAACCCGATAAACATAATTTCCCGGTTCGCAACCGCATCGTTGCGGGGATCTGTGATGCCGTGATCGTGATAGAAACAGGTAACAAAGGAGGAAGCATGATCACCGCAGAACTGGCCAACGG
>DATINK010000107.1:0-7301 GCA_035474355.1 Chitinophagaceae bacterium
AAAAGCGGTCCCATCAGCATGCTACAGGTAGAACATGCATATGGAAGCTTTGGGAATGATAAAAAATACCTGGAAGAACTAAGGAAATATTGGTTACAAAATGGGATCGACATTCCTTTTTATACAGCCGATGGACCCAATGCAGCCCTGCTTGAAGCCGGGACACTGGATGATGCTGTGATCGGGCTGGACTCCGGGAGCAGCGAAGCGGATTTTGAGAGGGCCAAAAAAATACATCCTGGCCTGCATGCCTTCAGCAGTGAAACCTATACTGGCTGGCTGACACATTGGGGTGAAAAATGGGCCAGTAGCGATACGAATCATTTAAAAAAAGAATTAACCTGGTTGCTGGTAAATAATAAATCATTTAACCTTTACCTCGTGCATGGCGGAACGAATTTCGGTTTCACCGCCGGGGCCAATGCTTTTTCTCCCACACAATTCCAGCCGGATGTAACGAGTTACGATTACGATGCACCGATCTCTGAGCAGGGACGCGCCACTCCAAAATTTTTCATGATCCGGGAACTGATCAGGAGGTTTACTACTCAGTCATTACCACCTGTTCCTTCGCCTGTCGAAACGATCAGCATTCCTCCTTTTGAAATGATATACTCGAATACGATCTGGAACGGTGCTGGCCGCTATGTAAGATCAGTTCAACCGCGCCCCATAGAAGAATTTGACCAGGGCCAGGGGCTGGTGATCTACAGGACTGAATTGGTTGGCCATAAAGGAGGCAAACTCACGATTAGGGAACCGCACGATTATGCACTGGTGTTTCTCAACCATCATTTCATTGATACGGTTTTCCGCGACGGTGGCAAATGGACCATCGACCTGCCTGCACCGGATATAAATGTGATCAACCCGGTCCTGGAAATTCTAGTGGAAGCCATGGGACATATTAATTATGGTGAGTTCATGCCGGATCGTAAAGGGATCACGGAGCGGGTTACCCTGAATGGAATGACACTGATGAATTGGGAAATATCCCTGTTACCGATGGATTCAACTTTTATAGAGATGGCAGCCGGCCCGTCAAGAGGCATTGCAAATGACAAGCCCGGCATTTTTTTCCGTGGTAGATTTAACCTGGAGAAGACCGGGGACACTTATTTCGATATGAGCCATTTTTCAAAAGGGATGGTATATATGAATGGACATAACCTGGGCCGCTATTGGAACCTGGGGCCCCAGCAACGGCTCTATTGCCCGGCTGCCTGGTTGAATAAAGGTGAGAACCAGGTAATCGTCTTTGACCTTCATCGGTTGGAAGGAGAAATGATCCGGGGGATGCCCGGCCCGGATTAAATTTGTATCGTAGCGCAAGCCTTATTCATCTATGAAAAAAATATTTTTCCTCTTTCTATTTTCTATCCCGTTGATGAGCTTCTGCCAGCCAAAAGCAGAAAACATCATCATTGTCACAACCGATGGGTTTCGCTGGCAGGAAGTATTTAAAGGAATGGATTCTGCCATTGCAAATAACAGCCAGTACCATGAAGGCGACAGCAGTTATATTTTTGAAAAATACTGGGCCGCCGGTGAGAAAGAAAGAAGAAAAAAATTATTACCTTTTTTATGGGACAAACTCGCACCGAACGGGCAGGTGTATGGAAACAGGTCCTGGGGTAACAAGCTGGATAATGCCAATCCTTATTGGTTCAGTTATCCCGGGTACAGCGAGATCATGACGGGTTGGGCAGATGACAGCATTGATAGAAATGATGATCCCCCGAATCCCAATATTACGGTACTGGAATACATGAATAAAAAACCCGGCTTCAAAGGAAGGGTGGCGGCATTTGGCGCCTGGGATGCGTTTGACAGTATATTGAATGAGAAAAGAAGCGGGATCCCGGTGGTGTCAGGGTTTAATGAGACGGGTAGTAAAAACCCCAGTGCCGCTGAAAAACTCATCAATTCTATGATGCGGGATTCTTACAAGCCCTTTAAAAATGAAGAGTGCCTGGACGTATTTACGCATTATGCAGCCATGGAGTATTTAAAAAACAAGAAGCCGCGCATATTGTATATTGCTTATGGGGAAACGGATGAATGGGCGCATGCGGGCCGTTACCGTTCTTATCTTGATGCGGCACACCAGGTGGATGACTGGCTTAGCCAGATATGGAACTGGATACAACAGGATCCCCAGTATAAAAATAAAACAGCTTTATTTGTTACGACCGATCATGGTCGTGGTGACACCGTTAAAGATGAATGGAGAAAACATAATAATAAAATAACCGACTCTCATGAAATATGGCTGGCGGTGATGGGTCCGGGCATCGTCAAAAAAACGGAAATGAAAGAAGTTATGCAACTTTACCAGCAACAATTCGCTCAAACCATTGCCAGGATATTGGGCTATCATTTTACCGCCAACCATCCTGTAGCCCATGAAGTAGAATCAATATTTAAATGAAATGCATGAAATCATATTGTCTTCTTATTTCACTGGCTTTTTCTATCGGGCTTTATGCTCAGCCTATTGATAATCTCCCCTTACCAACAAGACAACAACTGGCCTGGCATGAAACGGAGTATTATCTTTTCGTGCATTTTGGCCCCAATACATTTACTGAAAAGGAATGGGGGGAAGGCAATGAATCTGAATCTGTTTTTAACCCCACGCAACTGGATTGCAGGCAATGGTGCCGCATCGCAAGGGCAGCAGGCGCCAAAGGGATCATCATTACAGCTAAACACCACGATGGTTTTTGTCTCTGGCCCAGTAAATTTTCAAAACATACCGTTAAACAAAGTAAATGGAAGGATGGAGACGGAGATGTTATTAAAGAACTGTCAAAAGCCTGCCGGGAAAGCGGGTTAAAATTCGGGATCTATATTTCTCCCTGGGACAGGAACCACCCGGATTATGGGACAGATAAATACAATGATGATTTTGTCGGCATGCTCAAAGAACTTTTGCAGAGCTACGGGCCGATCTGGGAACTATGGTGGGATGGAGCCAATGGGGAAGGACCCAATGGGAAAAAACAAGAATATGATTGGCGAAGATTTGAAAATACGGTCAGGCAATATTCTCCAAAAACGGTCATCTTCAGTGATATTGGTCCGGATATCCGCTGGACAGGAAATGAAAATGGTATTGCAGGTAACCCCAATTGGAATTTCCTGGATACAGCTGGCTTTAAAAGAGGAATAGGTGCACCCGCAACCGATACCTTGAATCATGGAAATTACAATGGCAAATTCTGGATACCCGCTGAGTGTGATGTGAGCATCAGGCCGGGCTGGTTCTATCATGCCAATGAAGACAATAAAGTAAAATCGCCGGAACAATTATTCAACATTTACCTGAAATCCGTGGGAAGGGGAGCCAACCTCTTGCTGAATGTACCTCCCGGTCCCGATGGATTAATTCACGAAGCCGATTCAGCATCCCTGGCAGGATTCAAAACACTGCGTGACAGCAGCTTTTCTGATAACCTGTTAAGGCAGGCCAATACGTATTATGAATTCACTGACCGGGATTTTGATAATAAGCCGATCGTCATCCGGGGATTTGATACCAGCGCAACCGCATATGGGATCAATTTGCAGAATTTTATTGTGCAGTTGCCCCAACCTGCAAAAATGAACTGCATTGTATTTCGTGAAGCGATCCGCCTGGGCCAGACCATCCGCCGGTATAAGATCATATTATATAATGGAGCAAAAGTTATTCGCGAGATCCCGGGCACCAGTGTAGGCAGGAAAAGGATGATCACATTCCCGACAGAAACGGTCACTTCATTCCGGGTCTTCCTGGCTGACGCGAGGGGGAATGATAATATCAGCGGGGTGGCGGCTTATTTGTTAGAAGAGAACCTGTTAGAGAAATAAGGAAATAACAACAGTTCGGTATCCCCGGCTTCGGGGATTGTCATTAAATTTATAAAAAGAGAGACATGAAAAAATATATCTGTACAGTGGCTTTCGTGGTGGTTAGTAGCTTTCTCTTTGTGCAGGGCCAGCCATCTGCTCTCAATTGCAGTGATATCAATGAAAACCTCATCACGCTTAAAGGGTCGATTGATAACCTGGATGCATATAAAAAACAGCAAACCAGCATAAGCGGAAGCCAGCATTTCTATTCAACCGATTTTACCGTTTGCAACGTAAAAGGGAAATTCTGGGAGATGAGGATTAACTCAAAAACAGACATGCGCCTTTCTTTTCATTTCGACCTGGAAAATAAAGCTGACTTTGGGCTTCGTCACCAGCATGTACTGATGCTCCTGGAAGAAATAAAAAAAGTCTTTGCCGATTGGGAACTGGAAGAAGAGTCAGAGGATCACGGTAACATACACAATTATGATTTCACGGAAAAAGGGTATCCGGATGCAAAGATCAAGCGTATGGTTTCGATCATCGAATACGCTTATTACAATGATGATTATTCAATTGCCCTCGAATTTTCCTGGAGAAATTATTAATTCCCTTTAAATTCCGCCTTCCTTTTTTCCAAAAACGCCGAAGTCCCCTCTTTCATGTCATTGGATTCAAAGCATTTTCCAAATTCATCGATCTCCATTGCATAACCATCTTGTTTCTCATCATAGACTGCATTCGCGGTTTTAATACAACCGGATACAGCTAGCGGCGCCTTACCCTGGATATTTATTAAAAGCTCTTTTGCTTTGTTGAGCAATTCTTCGGGAGCCATCACATAATTCACTAATCCGTATTGCAGGGCTGTTGGTGCATCGATCATACCTGCCCCGATCAATAATTCAATGGACCTGCCCTTGCCGATCAGTTGTGTAAGTCTTTGCGTTCCGCCATAACCGGGGATCAGGCCCAGGTTAACTTCCGGCTGACCGAATTTTGCATTTGCCGAAGCAATACGAAAATGACAAGCCATGGCCAGTTCACAACCACCTCCCAAAGCAAATCCGTTGACAGCCGCCAATACCGGTTTGGGAGAATTTTCAATCTTGAAAAAGGTATCCTGCCCTTTTTTTGCGAGGGCCATGCCCTGGTTTTTAGTCAAGCTGACAAATTCACTGATATCTGCACCGGCGACAAACGATTTTGTTCCGGCGCCTGTCATGATCACCGAACGTATTTCGGGGTTAGCATATACATCATCGAATACCTTCCACAACTCATCCATCACGGTTTTATTCAGGGCATTCAGTTTATCGGGGCGATTGATGGTAATCGTAAATATGCCATTTTCGAGGGAAGTCAGCAGGGTTTGATACATGCCATTTATTTTTCCAAAAATAGGAAACTTCTATGCGGCATGCTTTCCTAGTTCCATCAGGACTTTTTTAAAAAAACCTGTTTTGCTTCACCCAATCAGTTATGTAAGTTGCGATTTCAGCGGTTGGCGTACCCGGAGGAAATAATTTACCAACGCCCAGTTCATTCAGTTGCTTCATATCGTCGTCGGGGATGATGCCTCCACCCGTTAATAATACATCGTTCATCCCTTTTTCTTTCAGTAGCCCTATAAGTTTCGGGAAAACGGTCATATGAGCTCCCGATAATATACTGATGCCGATCGCATCCACATCTTCCTGTAAGGCTGCCGTTACTACCATTTCTGGTGTTTGCCTCAGCCCGGTATAAATGACTTCCATTCCGGCATCCCGTAAAGCTGTCGCAATTACTTTCGCGCCACGGTCATGACCATCCAGTCCGACTTTAGCTACTAAAACACGAATTGTTCTTTTCATCTGTAACGAAAGTACAGAAATCCAGTCTACAGTCAACAGTCCGTATTTCGTACTTCGTATATCGTACTTCGTAATTTGCAGTATGCAATACCGGCAATTCGGAAAGACGGAACTATTAGTAAGCGAAGTTGGTTTCGGGGCCTGGGCCATTGGGGGTGCAGCGATGATCGGGAATACAGCTATCGGTTGGGGGGAAGTGGATGATACAGAAACAAAGAAAGCCATTCATCGTTCGCTCGACCTGGGGATCAATTTTTTTGATACAGCCGATATCTATGGCCTGGGTCACTCAGAAGAAATAATTGGCGCCAGCATCGGTAAAAGAAAAGATGTGATCATCGCATCCAAGGGCGGTAATGTTTCCAGGGAGGGACAGTTTACAGTAGATTATTCTTTTGAACATTTAATAAAAGCCTGCGAAGACAGTTTGAAGAGATTGAAAAGAGACCATATCGATTATTATCAATTGCATTCAGCCAGGAAACAACATATAGAGGAGGGAGAATGCCTGAGAGCCATGGAACAATTAAAACAAGATGGCAAGATCCGTTATTGGGGATTGTCTCTTCCCACGTTTGAACCCGGCACTGAAGCGAAACAATTGATGGATAAAAATACAGGAGATGGGTTTCAGCTGGTATTAAATATCATCAATCAGCGTGCGCTACCTGTTATCAGGGAGACGGCAACCAAAGGATATGGAATCATTGCACGCATGCCATTACAATTCGGATTGCTCACCGGCAAATTCGATACAAAAACAACGTTCTCCACAAGTGATCATCGCAACAAACGGTTGCCGTCAGCGCTGATCCACCTGGCAAACGAAACGCTGGGTCCCGCCTGGAAGCTCTGTAACAAGTATAATATTAACAAGACGCAACTCGCATTAAGCTATGTATTGAGTTACCCGGAACTCTCTATAGTTATACCCGGCATCCGCACAACAAAACATGCCGAAGACAATACAACCGGGCTGGTTAAACTTGAAAAAGCAGATGTAGAAAAGATCGAATTAATGGGACAGGAAGAGTTGATGCCTGTGATGGAGAAAATCGTCGCGTTGGGATAGCAAATATTTCTCGCAAAGGCGCAAAGATTTCGCAAAGTATACAAAGAGGATGGCGTCTTGGCGAAAACTTTGCGTCTTTGCGTGCAACTAGAACTTTGACAAGGCTTTTTGAATTCTCGTAATAGTTTCTTCTTTGCCTAACACTTCCGCAATTTGGAACACAGGAGGCCCGAATTTTCCTCCAGTGAACATGATTCGTAACGGTAACTGCAATTCACCGGGTTTGATGTTTTTTTCAAGAGCCAATGCCTTAAAATCATTTTCAATCGTTACAAGATCCCATTTATCAAGCCGGGAAATGTTGGCTGCCCAGCTTTCAAAGAATTTCTTTTTTTCATCACTCCATTTTGATTTCGCAGCATCAAAATCGTATTGGCCAGGCGCCTTGAAAAAGAAGAAGGACTGATCATAGAAATCAGTAAGCAGGCTGCAGCGGTCTTTGACCATGTCAAGAATGGTATGGAATTTATTTTTATCCGTCGGCTCGCCCCCTCTTTTCATAAAATCTTCCCTGACAAACTTCGCCCAGTTGT
>DATINK010000108.1:0-6332 GCA_035474355.1 Chitinophagaceae bacterium
TAAGGAATACCATTAAGAGTAATATTGATCCTTGTTGCGTCCGTACCCCGTATCCTGATTCCGGTATAGCCTACTCCATTACCCGCATCTGAATTCACCACTACAGAAGGGGTTTGATTCAAAAGAAAGGGGAGGTCCAGCCCAAGATTTGCTTTCGCGATCTCCTTAGCTGAAATATTGGTCTTGCTAAAAGGAGCAATGGCCAATAGCCGGATCGCTTTCACTTCGACGGGGCTAAGTAAATAGAAACTGTCTTTGGGTAATTGATTATCCTGGCAGCAGCCAGTGAACATGACTAATAAAAAACCGATGGAAATAGTGATCCTCTTCATTTTTTTCCTCCTTCCCTGCGCAGGCATTACCCCGACCAGGTTCTATGGGTCTAATCTCAGAATGGTCATTGTGATGATGACCAAACACCCCGGGAAACCCGCCTGATGCTCAGGCAGGCCTGCCTGCCGGCAGGCAGACATTGAAAACCAGGCCTTTTGAACAGGCCCGGCCCGTACAAAGATAATGAAGAAAATAATCTCCCGGGGCTGTAACATTTCTACCCTGTTCTTCGTACCACTCTAAACCACGTTTATGAAGAAGATCATATTCTTTTTGGCCAGCCTTTTTTTGTTACAGGCAGCCTTATTTTCCCAAAAAACCCTGACTGACGCCAATGCCGAGAAAAGAAATGTTAGCGGCTACCACGGAATCGAAGTCTCAGGGGGAATCGACCTGTATTTAAGTCCGGGTGACGAAGCCGTAGCAGTCAGTGCTTCTGAGACCAAGTACCGGGATAAGATCATCACGGAAGTCAAGGATGGTATTTTAAAGATCTATTACGAACATGATAACAACAGGGGGGTTAATATTAACCTCGATTGGGGTAATCGCAAGCTGAAAGCCTATGTATCATTCAAAACGCTGGACAGGCTGCAAGGCAGCGGGGGCTCCGATATTACAGTCGATGGAACGATCAAAACCAGTTTTCTTTCCATGGATCTGTCTGGTGGATCGGATTTTGAAGGCAAGATAGACGCGGGTACATTGAACGTGGACGCCAGCGGCGGAAGTGATGTTAAGATCTCCGGGATTGTACAAAAACTGGATATTGATGCCAGCGGAGGAAGTGATTTCAAAGGGTATGAACTGGTTTCTGAAGTCTGCAATATTGACGCCAGCGGCGGAAGCGATGTATATATTACCGTGAATAAGGAACTCAGTGCGGAAAGCAGTGGAGGCAGCGATGTATTTTATAAAGGAAATGGAACAGTAAAAAGTATGCATTCCAGCGGATCATCCAGTATCAAAAAAGTAAGCCGTTAATTTCATTAAATCATTCGTTCATGAAAAAGATCAGTATAGTCATTGTATGCCTGTTAATGGTAACCCTTGTTCGCGCACAGCAGGTGAATGATCCCAATGCCGTGGTGAAAGAGGCAAAAAATTTTCATGGTATCCATGTTTCCAATGCCTTCGATGTTTATCTCAGCCAGGGCAGTGAAGAAGCAGTGGCAGTGAGTGCTTCGGAAACAGAGTATCGCGACAGGATCAAAGTAGAAGTAAAGGATGGCATACTCAGGATCAGTTATGATAACAAATTGAAATGGCAGGGGAATAAAAAACTGAAAGCCTATATATCTTTTAAGGATATCAATTCATTGGATATATCCGGCGCCTGTGATGTGATCGTATCGGGCACGATCAAGACAGAAGTGCTTGTCATTACATTGGAGGGCGCCAGCGATCTGAAAGGCAATTTTGTAGTAAAGCAGAATTTTTCGATCGACCTGGAAGGCGCATCTGATATGAATGTAACGGGGGGATCGGCTGATAATGTAACGATCAGGGCCAGTGGCGCCAGCACATTCAAGGGCTTTGACCTGGTCACGAATATCTGCGATGCAAAAGCCAGTGGTGCCAGCGATATTTCAATCACGGTAAACAAAGAACTTTCTGCTCATGCCAGCGGCGCGAGTGATGTGCAATACAAAGGCGATGCAGTGATGAAGGATATGAAGACCAGTGGTGCAGGCAGTGTATCGAAAAAGAGATCGTAATTAAGGATATACATTTAGGGGTATAGTTATGAAGAAGCTTCCTGCGGGAAGCTTTTTCCATTTCGAAGCTTCTTTATGAATCTGCTCAAATGCGAATGCGATAAATAGGCAAAATTTCCTTAACTTTGCGCCTCAACATCGCGAAGTAGAGCAGCGGTAGCTCGTTGGGCTCATAACCCAAAGGTCGGGAGTTCGATCCTCCCCTTCGCAACACTGGAAATAAGGAATAAGGAATAAGAAATTAGGAATCAGCACTTCAGGGACTCCGATTTTCTTATTCCTTATTTTTTATTCCTTATTTCTTATTACAATGAAATCAGGATTTGTAAACATATTCGGCCGGCCCAATGCAGGCAAAAGCACTTTACTGAATGCTTTACTGGGTGAAAAACTGGCGATCGTATCCCGCAAGGTGCAGACAACCCGCCACCGGATCAAAGGGATCCTTAACAGCAAGGATTACCAGGTGGTGATTTCCGATACGCCCGGCATCATTACACCTGAATACAAACTGCATGAGAAGATGATGGCGGCCGTGAAGAATGCACTGGAAGACGCGGATATCGCTTTATTGCTTGTCAGTATCGATGAAGACTGGGAATATTGTGATACAATATTCAGTGAATTAAAACTTAATGTTCCTTCGCTGGTAGTCATTAACAAGATCGACCTGGCTTCGCCCGCAAAGATCAGGGAAGCGGTTGATTTTTTTAGCGGCAAGACCTATGCGAAAGAAGTGCTGACCATTTCAGCAATGAGCGGGATCAATGTAAAAAAATTCCTGGCGCCGATCCTGAAATTACTTCCGGAAGGGGAGCCGTTTTATACGGGGGATGATATCAGCGACCTGCCCATGAAATTTTTTGCCGGCGAACTGATAAGGGAACAGGTCTATACTTTTTTTGAAAAAGAGATCCCTTATCATACGGCGGTATCCGTATCGGCCTACGAGGAGAAACAGACCCTGGTGAAGATCGCTGCAGATATCATTGTTCAGCGCGAAAGCCAGAAGGGGATTTTGTTAGGCGAAAACGGGAAAATGATCAAGAAGCTGGGCACAGCTGCCAGGGAAGCGATCGAAAAATTCATCGGGCAAAAAGTATTTCTTGAATTATTTGTGAAAGTCAGGCCCAGGTGGAGAGAGAATGAAGGTCAGTTAAAAGAATATGGGTACTAACCCCCTGCCCCCTGAAGGGGGTAATCGTAGTCGGATCATAATCGATTTTTGAATTAAAAACTAATAGGCCCCTTTAGGGGTTTGGGTATGAGTTTTACAGTAGCGATAGTAGGCAGACCGAATGTCGGGAAAAGCACATTGTTCAACCGATTGCTGGAAGAAAGGAAAGCGATCGTGGACGATACCAGTGGCGTAACCCGCGACAGGCAGTATGGTGTTACCGATTGGAATGGAAAAAACTTCAATGTCATTGATACCGGCGGATTTGTTGCAGGCAGTGAAGATGTATTTGAAAGAGAGATCGCCAAACAGGTGCTGGTCGCCCTGGAAGAAGCCAATGCGGTCATCTTCATGGTGGATGTGGCAACCGGCATTACCGACCTGGATGATTCGATGGCTTCCCTGCTCCGCAGGAGTACCAAGCCGGTATTCCTGGTAGTCAATAAGGTAGATAATAATGAAAGAATGCTGGAGGCAAATGAATTCTATCGACTCGGTTTTGACCCCATCTTCTTCATCGCCGCAGCCAGTGGAAGTGGTACGGGTGAATTATTGGATGCCGTGGCCGCATTGATCTCCGAAGATGCATCTGAAGAAACAAAAGAGATCGAAGGGCTTCCCAAATTCGCCATCATCGGCCAGCCCAATGTGGGAAAATCATCCTTGCTGAATGCATTGGTCGGGGAGGAGAGGACCATAGTCAGTGAAGTGGCGGGAACAACAAGAGATACGATCCATACACATTACAACCTTTTCAAAAAAGAATTTGTACTGATAGACACAGCGGGCATCCGGCGCAAGAACAAAGTGCAGGAGGACCTGGAATTTTATTCAGTCATTCGGGCGATCAAAGCCATGGATGAAGCCGATGTTTGCCTGATCCTGATCGATGCAGAAAAAGGGATCACGGCCCAGGACCTGAATATATTCAGCCTGGCCGTGCGGAAAGGAAAGGGAGTGGTGATCCTCGTCAACAAATGGGACCTGGTGGATAAGGAAACCAATACAGCAAAAGACTATGAGAAGGAATTGAAAAAGCGCCTGGCGCCTTTTACAGATGTTCCCGTTCTTTTTATTTCAGTCATAGAAAAAATGAGGATCTTCAAAGCCATTGAGATCGCATTGGAAGTATATGAGAACAGGAAACAGAAGATCTCCACATCCAATTTGAATGATACCATACAAAAAGCCATCAAAGATTATCATCCACCGGTGGTGCGGGGTCATCCCATCAAAATAAAATTCATTACCCAGTTACCCACGCCAGTGCCGTCCTTTGCTTTCTTCTGCAATTTCCCGGACGACATCAAGCTGCCTTACAAGAACTATTTGGAAAACCAGCTCAGGGCGAATTTTTCGCTGACCGGGGTTCCGATCCGGATCTTTTTCAGGCAGAAATAAAATGCTGTAAAAGCGTCGGACGCATTCAAAAACCCGGGGATTGCTAATCTTTGTATATGTCTGGCGCATAAACATCTGTTAATCAACCTATAAAACATGGAATAATTTATACAGCCCGGAATTTGGTTATTCCAGAGCAGACTTTACCTTTGCGCCTCCCCATCCAGGAAGTCCGGGAAAAAGGGAGAAACTCAACAAACAAAAAAAAATAAAATGAAAAAAGTATTCGCAATCGTAGCTCTTGCTGCCATCATCGTTTCTTGTAACAGCAAAAGCGAAAAGAAAGAAGAAAAGAAAGACACAACGGTAACTACACCAGCAGACACGACTAACAAAATGGCTGACACGACCAACATGATGTCTGCTGATACAACGCATAAGTAATCAGTTTATCCAAAGATGTTTGAGATCCTCCCGCTTCCCGGGAGGATTTTTATTTACCCCACCCCCTGGCCCCCTAACCCCTCGAGCTTCGCTCCCAACCTTCGCTGCGCTCGGTTGCCTAAAGGGGGTAATACTTATCTATTTCATAAGTCTATAAACACAATAGCATATCAGCACATTAACACATTCATTAGTAGTTCTACTATACTGAAAATGTTTTGCGGCTAATCCTTGCATGAACTGTGATCTCTTATTAATTTAGTATCCTCTTAGGCTACCTGTATCCCTATCCTTTCCAAAGCCCATAACTCCATTATCATTCATTGAGCGACTGTTTACAGTATTTCCTGGATCTATTATTCCGGACTTAATCACGTACCAACATGAAACTTTTATTTCCGTTACTGTTGCTTTCCTTCCTTGCCCAGGCACAGGTCAGGCCCGAGATCAATACAAAATGGCATATGGACCATAATAAATGGCTGTCAGGCGCTTTTGTCTTTACTGCCGGGGCCAGCAAAGGATTCAATGAAACCTTACTTTTTCACTGGAAAGCTTTTCGGCATGCATTTCCCAAAGCCAACCCGGGTTGGTTCAATCCCAATGAGAGCTGGAAAAATAAATATAAGAATGGCGATCCCGATGCAGGAGCCCGTTTCCCTCTTTCTACTTCCGTATTGGTCATGTTCACTGATCAATATCACCTGAATAATTTCATCAATAAACTGGGCTGGACATCAGCCCTGGTTGTAAAACTGGGGGATAAGAAAAAGCCCTTTAAACAATATATGCTGGACATCCTGTATTATACCCTTTGTCACCAATTGGGGTTTGCCCTGACTTATCTGCCATTTAAAAACTACAATGGGGATTAATCTTTTGAGAATAAGCGGATCAGTGTATTGACCTTGTCGCGGAATTGTAAACCTGCTTTTTCCTGTTGCAGGATAAACGCATTGTCTTTCAGTTTTCCTATGACTGCATCCATTTCTTTTTTAGAATCATATACCATCTGGCGGAATGGGCTACTATGATCGCGGGCCCTTGAAGTGCCGATGGAATTGACCATCCAGGAACGGGTGGCCAATGCCTGGCGAAGCAGGTCAAGAAACATTTTTCGATTGAATGCGTTTTCTTCGATGCCCAATATTTCCAGCAGTGAAGCAAAAGCATGTCTTATTTTATCATCGGGGTACCGGTCGCTTTGCAGACGATAAAATGCATGCACTCCATCCCAGTTCCTGATACTTCCTGATTTGATATCCCGGAGAAGAACAGACAAACTGTTCGAAGGGATCAATTGTCCCCCCATGTTTTTC
>DATINK010000109.1:0-3710 GCA_035474355.1 Chitinophagaceae bacterium
AATAACCTTCGTGGTCGCGGTCAACAAGTATCCCCAGTTCCTTGAGGGGCGCGAGGTCTTCATCGATCTTGCCTACCCGCTCCGTTAAGTCATCATAATAGGTGGTGGGGACTTTCAGAAATTCAACACCCCGGCTGATCAGTTCACGAACCGTTTTTACAATATCACCTGTGGCCATGGCAACGTGCTGAACACCTTCCCCATTATAAAACTCAAGATATTCTTCTACCTGGGATTTCTTTTTTCCTTCAGCGGGTTCATTGATGGGGAATTTCACATACCCATTGCCGCTGCTCATGACCTTGCTCATCAGCGCTGAATATTCAGTTGAAATGTCTTCATCGTCGAATGTGAGTATGTTCCGGAATCCCATCACATCTTCATAGAATTTTACCCAGGGATTCATTTGATTCCATCCCACATTGCCCACGCAATGATCTACGTATAACAAACCGGTTTCTTTTGTTTGAAAACCCGGGTTGTTCCAGGGCCGGTAGCCGGGCATAAAAGCGCCTTTATAATTTTTTCTTTCAACAAAGACATGGACGGTATCGCCATAGGTATGAATACCGCTCAGGATCATTTCACCCTGTTCGTCTTTTAATTTTTTGGGTTCAAAAAAACTTTTAGCGCCACGACGGGTAGTTTCATTCCATGCGCTGGTGGCGTCATCAACACGAAGTGCGATCGTCTTTACCCCGTCCCCATGTTTATATACATGGTCAGCGATCTCATGTGATGGTCGCAATGCAGTGGTCAGAACAAGGGTCAGTTGATTTTGCCTGACAGCATAACTGGCCCGGTCCATAATACCTGTTTCCGGGCCGGCATAAGCCAGCGCATTAAAACCAAAAGCTGTTTGATAATAATGAGCTGCCTGCTTGGCATTGCCCACATAAAATTCTACATAATCTGTACCCTGCAAAGGAAGAAAATCTTCGATGCCGGAGTCTTTTTTCAGTGGAGCGGTAGTTGTTTTCATATTTCTGCTGCAAAAATACATAATTGCCCTACCTTTTACCCGCTTCTGCCACATCCTTTTTTATAACAGGCTTCGGAGAACGAAAAATATTTTTCTACTATGGATTCTTCGCCTTTGATGAGCATCTTATTGCCCCTCGCCCTGGGAATTATCATGTTTGGCCTGGGACTGACGCTTTCTATCGGAGATTTCTCGAGAATATTTACCTATCCCAAAGCGGTGATTATTGGATTAGCCTGCCAGATGCTGCTATTGCCCGCTGCCTGCTTTGGCCTGGCAAAGCTCTTCAACCTCTCCCCTGAACTTGCTGTTGGTTTGATCCTGCTAGCTGCCTCCCCGGGCGGGGTTACATCAAATTTTTATAGTCATCTTGCGAAAGGGGATGTCGTACTGAATATTACACTTAATGCAGCCAGTAGTTTGCTCTGCATTTTCACCCTGCCACTGATTGTCAATTTTGCCATGCTGACATATATGGATGAAAGCAAGTATATCGCTCTCCAGTTTTTTAAAGTGTTGCAGATCTTCGCCATTATACTCCTGCCTGTTGCTTTGGGTATGTTCTTTCGCAAAAAAGACCAGGCGCTGTCCTTACGGATGCAAAAACCGGTCAAAATATTTTCCATATTATTCCTGGTTGGACTGATCATTATGCAAGTGGTTAAAGAAAGGGGAAATCTTGGGCATTACTGGCAACAAATCGGGCTGGCTGCGCTAAGTTTTAACCTGTTAAGTTTAACGGCAGGTTTTTTTATCCCCTACTTTTTCAAGCTTCCGAAAAAACAATCTATTGCAATCTGTATGGGTGTCAGCATTCATAACTGTGCCCTGGCTATTACAATTGCACTAAGCCCTTCCCTGTTAAATAACAGCGTTATGTCCATTCCCCCGGCGATCTACTCAATTGTAATGTATTTTACAGCTACATTATTTGGTTATGTGTTGGCTAAGCAGCGAGTGGGAATCAGCTAGCCTTATCTTTGCTCACATGATAAAAGCAGGAATCCTTGGTGGAGGACAATTAGGTAGAATGTTATTACAGGCAGCTGCCAATTACCCTGTTGAAACCCATGTTTTGGAAAATGATGCCGACTGCCCGGCCGCACATTTATGTCATCACTTTACTTTAGGAGATATCCGCGATCATGATGCTGTCTACCGTTTCGGGAAAAGCCTGGATATAATTACTGTGGAAATTGAAAATGTAAATGTGGATGCTTTAGCCAGTCTGGAGCAGGAAGGCGTAACCATTATTCCCCAACCCGCTGTTTTAGCAACTATTAAGAACAGGATACTTCAGAAAGAATACTACCGCCGTCTTGAAATCCCAACCCCTGAATATGTGTTAACTAATAACAGGAAGGAGCTGGAATTACAGGAAGCTTTTTTACCTGCTGTTCATAAGATCGGGGAAGGTGGATATGATGGAAGAGGCACCCAGGTCATTGAATCGAAAAATGAATTCAGCAAAGGATTTGATGCACCCTCGATCCTTGAAAAAAGGATACCCATAGAAAAAGAAATAGCGCAGTTGATAGCCATCAATAAAAAAGGAGAAGCCGCCCTGTATCCCCCTGTTGAAATGCACGTTGATCCCCGCTTGAATCTCCTGGACTTTCAACTTTGTCCGGCCGAACTGGAAGAAAAAACAAAATGGAAGGCGGAAGCTATCGCGCTGGCCGTTGTACGTGGATTTCATTCTCCTGGAATTTTTGCTGTTGAAATGTTTGTCGACCGGTCGGGAAATGTCCTGGTAAACGAAACAGCACCCCGGGTCCATAATAGCGGCCATCATACTATTGAAGCCAATTATTCATCGCAGTTTGATATGTTATGGCGCATCATGCTGGATTATCCTTTGGGTAATACGGATATGATCATGTCTTCAGTCATGATCAATTTATTGGGGTCAGAAACTGCTTCGGGAGCTGCCAGCTATGAAGGACTTGAAGAAGTCCTCAGGATCGAAAATGCTTTCGTCCATATTTATGGGAAAAAAAATACCCGTCCGGGCAGGAAAATGGGTCATGTGACCATCCTTTCAAAAGAAAAACAAGAATTAATTCATCAATCCCAAAAGGTCAGGAAGACTCTTGTCGTCAAAGGGTTACCGTCTCTATAAAACAATGTTACAGAACGCATGAGCCCGACAAATAACCTTATATTTAGCCCTCAAAATTCAACCCCTTAATGGTGAAGATCTTCAGCTTGTTTTTCTTCCTTGGCCTTGGACTACTCTTTTCGGAATGTGGCAAAAAAGATAAGAAAGAAACTACACAAAAAGGACCTGGCGGAAAGCCGGTGCAACAACCCGCATTGGCAGTGGAAGGTTATATAGTTAAGGAAGTGGCGATCAGCAATGACATTGAAATTCCAGGTACCATTTTACCTTTTGAATCGACAGAGATACATCCTGAAATATCCGGCAGGGTAGTCGTGCTTAACGTTCATGAAGGTGGTTTTATAGGCCAGGGTGCTGTATTGGCCCGGTTATATGATGGCGATCTCCAGGCACAATTAAAAAAATTACAGGTACAATTGGGTATTGCAGAGGCGACGGAAAGAAGATCCGCCGAATTATTAAAGATCCAGGGCATCAGCCAGCAGGATTATGATTTGAGTTTGTTGAGTGTAAATAATATTAAAGCGGATATTGAGATCACGCAGGCCGGGATAACCAAAACGATAATAAGGGCCCCTTTTAGTGGGAAACTGGGATTAAAGAATA
>DATINK010000110.1:0-5019 GCA_035474355.1 Chitinophagaceae bacterium
TTGGCTCTCGAGCTCCGCCCCAAAGGGCGCACGCGCAAACTGCATCAGGGCGGCCGATCGGCAATTCGATTTTTAATATCCTTCAATACATCGTCAATATGAAACACCAGCTCGTCATCAAATTCGACTGGTATGATCCCAATATAAAAGTTACGGGGAAAGACATCGGCAAACCCGCTTCCAGTCTCAACAATGCGGATGTGCAATTTTCCACGCTGGGAATCGGGTATGTATACTATATCAACGCACAAACCAAAGTAACTTTTTATTATTCCATCATAAGGAATGAAAAATGCCTGCTTGCAGGGTATACATCCGATCAAAAAGATGATGTATTTACCTGGAGACTTCAATTCAGATTTTAACGGCTGCATCCCCCTTCCCACTAGCCATTAGCTACTTGCATTCCTCCTTAACATTCCCGTAATATTCCCGTCACAATTCCATAACAGGGCAGTAACCTGCCGGTAACCTTTGGGAACTTGCTTTGCCGGAAATCAATGAACATGTTGCACAGGTTACGCACTTATTTCATCATCTGTTTCCTGGGTGTTTTTTCTCAGGTAAATGGACAAACACAAAAATTAACTGGAAGGGTTTTAAATGAAAAAAATGACCCGATCGCAGGTGTAACCGTCCAAATTCCCGGATCACAGACAGGTGATATTACTGACCAGGAAGGCCGCTTCAGCATTTCCCTCTCGACAGGTAAAAAACATGAGCTTTCTTTTTCCATCATAGGTTATAAAACCAAGGTCGTCGATGAGATTGAAGTGAAAGCAGGTGAGTTAAATGAACTGAATATTGTATTGGAGATTGATGTCAAATCATCCGGGGGAGTTGTTGTTACTGGAAAAACAGGTGCAAAAAGAGAAACTGTTAATGCAGCCATCTCTTTTCAAAAAAATACAAATACCGTGGCCCAGGTTGTAAGTGCAGAGATGATTCGTCGTTCTCCGGACAAGAATACGGGCGAAGTTTTGAAGAGAGTGTCTGGCACAGCAGTTCAGGAAGGGAAATACCTGGTAGTTAGGGGACTCAGTGACCGGTACAACCAGGCCATGGTAAATGGTATCCTGCTCAGCAGTACAGAACCTGACCGCAAAACATTTTCTTTCGATATTTTTCCATCTGCAGTCATCGATAACATCACGATCAATAAAGCATTTGTCCCTGAATTTCCCGGTGAGTGGGCAGGTGGGCTGGTGCAGGTGAACACAAAAGATATTCCTTCCCAGGATTTTTTTAATATACAAATAGGAACTGGTTTTAATACCAATGTTATCGGGAACAAATTCTATAAATATAAAGGCGGGAGTATCGATTGGCTGGGTTATGATGACGGAAGTCGCTCACTTCCTGACGGGTTTCCGACGAAAACGAAATTCTCAGCCCTGAGTCCGAACGAAAAAACAGCTTTGGCCGCAACATTTCCCAATAACTGGGCCATTTCCAGCGCTTCCGCTGATCCGAACCTTTCAGTACAATTAGGAGGAGGGTTTACCGGTTTGCTTTTCAAGAAAAAATTCGGAGGCACCCTGGCACTTACTTATAACAGGGGGATCAAGCATTATAAATTCCAAAATTCATTTTATTCTATCAACAACAACCTGCCTTCTCCTGATTTTCTCTATAACACAGACAAGTATGCCGAAGAGATCCTGGCCGGCGCTATGGCCAATTTCACGATGCAGCTGAATAATAATAACAAGATCAGCTTTAAGAATCTTTTCAATGTGAATGCATCGGATTACGTTTCACTCAGAACCGGGCATGAGTTTTTGAGTGTTGACGCACCCGTGAAAGCAAAGGAGCTCGCCATGAAGACAAATACATTCTTTAATACCCAATTGTCGGGGGAGCATCGTTTCAATGCAGTGAACATGAAAATGAACTGGTATGGAAGTTTCAATATCCTCGATCAGTACGTCCCCCAGCAACGTCGTTCGGAATATTTATTAAATGAATCAACAGGACTGTATGAAGCGAGGATCTCTACGGGCCAGTCACAAAAAAGCGGAAGTATATTTTATGGAAACCTGTCCGATTATATATATACAGCCGGGGCAGACCTTCAATATAATTTCAAGATGTCAGGCCGCCAGCAATCAGTGAAAGGCGGTTATTTCTTCCAGGTAAAGGACCGCCTGTATGATGCAAGACCTTTTTATGTGCAACTTTATGATAATGGCCTGAAGACCCTTCCGGAAGAACAACTTTTTGCGCCATCCAATTTTGTTCCGGGAAAATTAGGCTTCGATGAATTTGCGGGCAGCCAGTATCGGTACATAGCCAATAGCATTAACAACTCAGTTTATCTGCAGTTTGATAACATGTTCTCTGATAAATTAAGAGTTGTATGGGGATTGAGAGTGGAAGATTTTGACCAACTGGTGGGGAGTGTAAAGCAGAGTGATGACAGGTTCAGTCATACCCGCATCAGGGATTATTTACCCGCTTTGAATATTACTTTCAAACTAACGCCCCTTACCAACCTGCGTTTATCCGGCTCACAAACTGTTGTAAGACCAGAATTCAGGGAATTGACCGCGGTTACGTTCTATGACTTTGAACTGGGTGCTGCTGTCATCGGGAATAAAGAATTAAAAAGAACAAAGATCACGAATGCTGATTTGCGTTACGAGATTTATCCGCGGCCCGGGGAACTATTCACATTTGGTGTTTTTTATAAATTTTTCAAAAACCCCATCGAACAGAATTTCAACCAGAGTGGTGCCGGCTCCAGCAATACTTTCAATTTCACCAATGCAGATAAGGCGACCGGCTATGGGGCAGAGTTCGAAATGAGAAAGAAACTCGATTTTTCTGAAGGACTGAAGAATTTCACTTTTTCATCCAATCTTACCTATATCCATAACCGGGTGAATTTTTCCAATAAGTCGCTCGACAGGCCCATGCAGGGACAAAGCCCGTTCATGATCAATGCAGGGTTACAATATGATATTGAAAAACACGGGATCAACACCACGCTTTTGTTCAACGAGATCGGCAGGCGCATCCTCTATGTAGGCAATGAGCAGGTGCCCGCAATTTGGGAGGCATCCCGGCCCTTGCTGGATTTCCAGTTTGCCAAAAAGATCATGAAGAATAAGGGTGAGCTCAAACTGAATGTGAGTGATATCCTGAATACGACGGCAAAATTTTATCATGACCTGGATGAAAATAAAAAATACAGGACTGCAGGTGACGCACTCGCCATTGCCCGTAAATATGGAACAACGTTCAGTATCACATTCGGGTACAATTTCAAATGATCAATAATAAAAATTTTAAACATCAATAACAGAAAAATGAAAAAGACAATTTACCTGGCAATCCTGGCGACCTGGGTTCTTTTCAGTAATTGCCGTAAGATCGAAGTGGATGGAGGAGGTACAACACCTATCCCTGCTGCTGAAAGCACCACATTGTCGGGAAAGATCAATACCGACAGAACCTTACATGCTGCCAATACGTATACACTCAGGGGCTTGGTTTATGTTACCGAGAATGCTACACTAACCATAGAGCCCGGAACAAAAATAGTGGGTGAAAAAAACACAAGAGGCGCATTGATTATCACACGCGGTTGCAAGATCATCGCCAATGGGACAGCGGCATTACCCATTGTGTTTACTTCTGACCAGGCAGCTCCGCAGAGGGGTGACTGGGCCGGGATCGTGATCCTGGGTCGTGCAAGAACAAACGCTACTTATAATGGTACGTTTGGTCTGGGTGAAGCGGAAGGGGGAATTAATGACGGATTTGGAAATGGTTTATTTGGCGGAACTGAGGACAATGATAATTCAGGGATTTTGAAATATGTAAGGATTGAATACGCCGGCTACGCTTATTTGCCCGACAAAGAGATCAATGGTATCAGTTTCTATGCAGTAGGTAAGAACACAACAGTAGACTATGTTGAAGTTTCGAATGCGAATGATGATTCATTCGAATGTTTTGGAGGCACCGTGAACCTTACCCATATCATATCCTATAAAGGCCTGGATGATGAGCTGGATACAGATAATGGCTACAGGGGAAATATCCAATTCGCCATTTGTCAGCGTGATAGTTCCGTAGCTGACGTTTCCGGTTCGAATGGATGGGAAAGTGATAATGATGCAAATGGAGGTGCTGTGATTATTCCTGCCGGATTACAAACTGTTCAACCGCAGACCAGGGCAGTATACAGCAACGTGACAATGATCGGGCCCAGGGCGGCTTTGAATAATATCGGCAACTCATTGTACAGGAATGGAGCACAGATTCGCCGGAATTCAGCCATTTCCATCTTTAATTCAGTAATGCTGGGATGGACAACAGGCTTGCTGATTGACGCCAGCACCGGTACCCCTACCGATGTTAACATTACCAACAACCCGGTAATTGCCAACCAGGGAATCAATCTTTATATTCAGAATCTTGTAATAGCAGGCTGCCCCACGGCTTTAAAATATACAGTGAGTGGTACAGCACCGACAGGATGGACACAGACAGATATGAATAACTGGTTCAACACGCCAGCATATAATAATTCGATCCTAACGAATTCTTCTGACGCTAAGCTGACCGATCCTTTTAATGTTACCGGTAATCCTGATTATACCCCCATGGTAGGATCACCTCTTTTGACAGGCGCCAGCTTTGCTCATCCGAAACTGGCTTCAGATTTTACCACAGTAGCTTATCGCGGCGCAGTAGGACCCGGTGATACCTGGTGGAAAAACTGGACAAAATTTTAAGTAAAGCAGATAACCTGAAAAGCAGTCTTCGGACTGCTTTTTTTATTTTGTGATAAAATAAGTTAAAATGAAATCCGCTTTCTATTTATTGATTATTTGTATTGGCCTTTCCTGTTCTTCCAAAAAGAGAGAGAAGAAGATCATTCTCGGTCCGTCTGCGGCATGGCTTGATTCAGTAAAACAACAAAGTGATACAAGCTACACAAACCCATACAGGAGCGAAGATTTTGCTACAGCAGACTATTATGTAAACCGGTCTTTGCATACCGTTTGC
>DATINK010000111.1:0-5165 GCA_035474355.1 Chitinophagaceae bacterium
ATGTGCCCTGTACGACCTGCGGGGGAAGCGGCGCAAAAGATAAAGGCAGCATTCAAACCTGTGCTACCTGCGGTGGAAGCGGACAGGTGCGCAGGGTACAAAATACTTTTCTTGGCCAGATGCAAACCGTTACAACATGCCCCACCTGTAATGGTGAGGGGGCAACGATCACTGCAAAATGTCCGGCATGCAAAGGCGAAGGAAGGGTCTATGGTGAAGAAACAGTGACCATTGATATTCCTGCCGGTGTACAGGAAGGGATGCAGCTCAATATTACGGGCAAGGGAAATGCAGGTGAACGGGGTGGTTCAAACGGCGACCTGATCATCCTGATCGAAGAAGAAGCACATAAAGAATTGCACCGGGAAGGATTGAATGTTGCTTATGATCTCCATATTTCATTTACTGATGCTGTATTCGGAACGCAGGTAGAAGTGCCGACGGTTGACGGGAGAGCCAAGATCAAGATCCCGGCTGGTACACAAAGCGGCAAGGTATTTCGTTTGAAAGGGAAAGGCTTTCCGGCTGTTAATTCCTATGAAAAAGGAGATGAATTGATCCATGTAAATGTCTGGACGCCTCAAAACATTACGCCGGAAGAAAAAGCCGCACTGGAAAAACTTAGCCAGTCGCCGAATTTTAAACCCCACCCGGATAAGAACGACAAGAATTTCTTCGACAGGATCAAAGAAATGTTCTCCTGATCGATCACCAAACAGCCGTTCCGCCTTTTTTCTTTTTCCCCTTTGAATAAAGTGTTTTGGCTTGTTGTACCAGGCTGATAAATTCTTTTTGCAATAAGTCGTTAGCGCCAGGCGCCTGTCCCGCGAGTGTAATAATATCATTCCAATTCATGTTCTTAGAAAAAGAAGATGCCCGAAGCATAGACCCGAACATGGCGACAGCAGCGGAAAAATGAAAACAATTGTCAAGGTCCGCAGCAGCAGTGAATTTGAACGGGCTGGCATAATTGAAATGGAATTGTGTTGTATCATTCGGCAGCCGGTATTGCAAACTGATATCAGCAAATTTTCCGCCTGTAAATTCATCCTCGATCGCGCCTTTATTGATCTCTGTCGGAACGATCTCAAAAAGCGCCATCATGGAATGCCCCGAACCGATCTCACCGCCTTCAATTGTCGATAATGAATCGCTCAGCGCCCCAACTTTATTGTCGAATCCCAGCAACCGGTATTGTCTTACATATTCAGCATTAAACCTTATATCCATATACACATCATCCGCCACGGCATAAAGTGTTTGCGTAAATTCTTTCAATAATACTTTTTCAGCTTCTTTAAAATTATCCAGGTAAGCGAAATTTCCATTCCCTTTTTTGGCGAGTATCTGGATCTTTGAATCCTTATAATTACCCATACCCACGCCCAGGCAGGTAAGATAGATCCCCGATTCCCGGTGCTGCGAGATCAGTTCATTTAATTCATCCTCCGTTTTCATACCGACATTGAAATCTCCGTCTGTCGCCAGGATCACGCGGTTATTGCCCCCTTTAATAAAATGATTCCGCGCCACGCTATAGGCCAATTTAACGCCCGACTCACCGGGTGTGGAACCGCCGGGTGCTAATTCATCGATGGCATTCAGGATCTTTTCTTTTTCACAACCGCTGGTTGTATTCAACATCACACCTACCGTTCCGCCATAAACAACCACGGCAACAGAATCCTTTTCCCTGAGATTATTCACCAATAAGCGGAATGCGGATTTCAAAAGCGGTAAGCGGTTGGGCATATCCATGGAGCCGGATACGTCGATCAGGAAAACAAGATTACTGGGCGGGAGTGTATCGAAATTTATTTTTTTAGAAGAGAGGTTGACATAATACAACTGGTTATTGGGCTCCCAGGGACAGGTACTGAGCGTTGTTTGTAATTTAAAAAGGTCCTTGTTTTGCGGCTCGGAATAATTCAGGTTAAAATAATTCAGCATTTCTTCAATACGTACGGCATCGGGAGGCACCAGTGATTTCAACGTAATAAATCGACGGATATTACTGTAAGAGGCCCTGTCTACATTCAGGGAAAGACTGGTGTTGGGGAATTTTTTGGCATTGACAAAATGATTCTCGATGATGCTGGCATAGGTTTCATCGCCTGTGAACCAGGATCTTTGTTCTGATTTTTCCAGGTCCCGGGTAAGGGAGGCCAGTTTATCTCTCCGGATTGAAGTGGCCGAAGTGGGCAGTGATCTTAATTTCACATTCACATAATTGTCGGAATTGACCAGCATCTTTTCCTGCCAATAGCCATCCATGGAAAACTGTAAAGTATCGAAGGCCTGGTTCGTCAGGATGCCAAATGTACCCGAACTACCGCTTTTGAAAATATAACCGGTCTTGACCTGGAGGATGGTCACATTTTGTATAGGATTGCCTGATTCATCCCTGATCTCTCCACGTATATAATATTGCTGGCTGAAAACGGATGAACATAATAATACAAGGATCAATATCTGGCAAGCGGTCTTCAACTGGATATTTTAGACTGATAATTTACAAAAAATTGAGCAGAGGCCCGCCCGGTTCATACAACCTGGTATATTTCTTTCAGGTTGCGACCAAGCCCATCATAATCAAGCCCATATCCTACTACAAACTTGTTCGGGATGTCGAACCCGACATAATCCAGTGTGAGGGGGTATTCCGTAGCTTCTGATTTATGAAGCAACGCGACGATCTTTAAAGACCGGGGTTGCTGGTGCATGAGTTTGGGAAGGAATTTATGCAGCGTTTTACCGGTATCGACGATATCCTCAACTATGATGACGTCTTTTCCAAACAGGTCTTCTTCCAGGCCGATCGAAGTAACCACTTTGCCGGAGGATTTCATTCCCTTGTAAGAAGCCAGTTTGATAAAACATAGTTCCGCTTCAATGGTCAGGTGTTTGAAAAGGTCAGCAGCAAACATGAACGAGCCATTCAATATGGCGATGAACAATGGTCTTTTCCCGTTATAATCTTTATTGATCGCCGCACCCAAAGCTTTTACCCTTTGCTGTATGGTATCCTCAGAAAGATAGGGTTCAAAATCCTTGTTGTGTACCCGGATGAGCGCCATGATTGCTTATTTGAATATTTTTATAGACTGGCCTGTTTTCAGGTCAGGTCCTTCCAATTGGTTCCATTTGATCAGGTCATCCGTTTTTACATTATATTTTTTTGAAATGGAGTATATGGTTTCTTTGGGTTGAACCGTATAAGTGAGGTATGCTGATGTGGCCGGTGTTCCCGAAGGGAAGAGTGAATAGTTTTCCTTTACCGCCAGTTTAGGCAATGCAGTTGCTTTGCTGCGCAGAAATAATTGTTCCCCGATCGCTGGTTGTTGTCCCGTCTTCAGCCAATTGTATTCCAATAACGTTTCCAAACGTATGGATTCTTCCTGCGCAATATCATGCAGGGTCTCACCTGGTTTCACAGTATGGAATTCATGGGCGCCCGTTTTTCTTTTCCGTTGCAGGTAAATGTATTCCCCGTTCTCTGTCATCTCGTGTTCATGCAGGTCATTGAATTCAAATATCCTGGCAAGGGGAACATTGTATTGTTGGGCGACCCCGAGATAAGCCGTTCCCCTGGGAACCCAGACCACCCTGGTTTCATTGATCTTGAATTCTCCTTCGGGAAAATCAGGTTTGTCGATTTTCGGGAGCGGGCTTACTCCATCTTTTATTCCCTGCGTTGAGCTGACCTCAATGATTGGCCCCTGCACGGTTTCATTCTTAGTTGCAATCACTTCTGCCCTTACAAAATTTTCTTCGGGCATGGTCTTCTTGCCCATGGCGATCAACGTATAGTCCTGGAGATGATAATCCTCGATCAGCTTGATAAGAACATCGGAATATTTTGGATTGGTGGCATAACCTGCTTTTTTCAATCCCTTTGCCCATCCCACATAATCGGTGGATTCAAGTGTAAACAGGAATGCATACCGTTGACTTCCCCTGAGAAAATCAGAATGGTCGCGGTAAGAATCGGCAGAAGAGTTGTATTTGCGGAAACATTCTCCGCGCAGGTCGTCATCGTGCGTGACAGAACTTCCCGTCCAGGTGTCCTTGCACTTGATCCCAAAATGATTGTTTGATTTTAGTACCAGGATGCTGGTGCCTGCACTGGTTTCATGTATTCCCTGGGCAATGGTGATGGCTGCCGGAACACCGGTCCGCTTCATTTCATCCATGGCAATGTCTTTGTAAGTCTCGATATAGGTTTGTATCACCGCGGGATTCTGCGACTTAGCCCCATAAGAAGCAATAATTAGCAGAAATAAAAAGTATTTCTTTAGTTTTTGCATGGGTTTAAATTGTCAAAACGGTCAAATGAGTCAAAACGGTCAAATGAGTCAAATAGTATTCATATGACTAATATGACCCATATGACCTATTTGACACATCGAATTTTTATAATTTTCGAATAAGAAAAAGCCCATCCCTGATAGTCAAAATAACCTTTTCTATATCAAATCTTTCTTTAATATGTTCGTTAAAGGCCCTGATGCCTTTTGCGTTCTTCCCGGTTTCAGCGGGATCCAGCACCTGCCCGTGGAAAAATATATTGTCTGCTAAAATAAACCCGTTTTTCCGAACCTTGGGCAAAACAAGGTTAAAATATTGAATATAAGCAGGTTTATCAGCGTCTATAAACACAAGGTCCCAGGTTTGATCCAGCCCCGGAATCAACTCTAACGCATTCCCGGTATGTGAAATTATTTGCTTTCCCAGGTTTGACCTGTCAAAAAATGACCGGGCCAGGTCGGCATCTTTTTGCCTCAGCTCCAGGGTATGAAGTTCTCCGCCAGGTTCCAGTCCCCGCGCTAAACAAAGGGCACTGTACCCGGTAAAGGTTCCGATTTCCAGGATCCTCCGCGGCCGGGTCATGCAACTGATCATTTCCAGTAGTTTGCCCTGCACATGTCCGCTCAGCATCTGCGGGTCTTCATGATTTGCGAATGTGTAATCGGCTATTTCTTTCAGCAGGTCATCTTCGGCAGATGAAAATGATTCAGTGTATGCCTGCACAGCAGGATGTATAAGTTCCCATGGGTGAGCACAGCATCCGCAATTTCTCGATCAACTTCGGTCCGCAGCATCCGGCGGCACACGGCGTTCTGCGCCTCGTCCTCGAACTGGACGGCGAAGTGGTCGAGCGCGTC
>DATINK010000112.1:0-6439 GCA_035474355.1 Chitinophagaceae bacterium
TGGCCATGATGGCCGGTTTTAATATTTTAAACGGCCAACGGCTTTTCCGGTTTTGCATGATCATATTCCTTTGCAGTTTTATTGCCATCCCGGTTTCATTGGAATATTTTGATGAAATTTATCCAAGGCTCGTAACCCCCATTGTTATTTTTATTTTATTTATACCGTATTACAAAAATAAAAACCGGTTCATCATCCTGGCGGTGGCGATAGTCTCCGTTGCCATTGCCCTCGGATGGCGGGCTAACGTACTGCGTATCCTGTTAAGTTTTCCATTTTTGCTGATCTATTACTTCAGGAGGTACATAGCGTCATGGTTTCTCACTTTATTACAGGTCGCTTTTTTTGTTGTTCCGCTTTATTTCCTGGTTCAGGGTATTAAGGGGGATAGCATTTTTGCAAAGAATTCAGATGCTGAGTTTAATATTACCGCAAATGGGGAAGAAGAAAACCTGGCAGCTGATACCCGAACGGATTTGTACACTGAGGTATTGAGCGATTTATACTATTCCAGGGATATCTGGTTGGGCAGGGGAAGCAACGGAAAATATAAAACCAATATCTATGATGACGTCCGGGCTGGCACAGACAATGAAAGGCCGAATGTTGAAGTTGGGTTTCTCAAAATTTTAATTAACACCGGGGTCCTCGGTATGCTCTTGTATACACTACTGCTGGGGCTCGCTGCTTATTATGGTACCTGGAAATCGAATAATACATTAACAAAAATGCTTTCTATGTTCCTGGTTTCCCATTGGACGATGTTATTTATGGAAAACCTGATAGAATATAGTATGTATTTCTATTTTTCCTGGATCGTGGTGGGTCTCTGCTTTTCAAAAAAATTCCGGAGCATGACCGACGCTCAAATAAAAACCTGGCTCCGGACTCCCCATAAACGCAATTCCTGATCATTGACGATGAAGACTTCATTGCCTGCCATAGCAGTATTACTGACCTGTCACAACAGAAGAGAAAAGACCCTTCGCTGTTTGAAACATTTATTTGAACAGGAAGGCATGGCCATCGACTTCTCTATGGATGTTTTTTTGGTTGATGACGGATCAACGGATGGCACATCCGCAGCCGTGCAAGCTGAATTTGCAGAAGTACATATAATCCAGGGAGATGGCAATTTGTATTGGACAAGGGGCATGCACCTGGCATGGAAAACGGCTGAGAAAAAACAGGGTTACGATTTTTATTTATGGTTAAATGATGATACGAATATTTTTTCAAATGCGATCCTTACCATGATGAAAAGCTATTACAGCTCCGGAAACGATTCCATTATTTGCGGCGCCACTAAATCTGAAATAACCCATGAATATACGTATGGTGCTTACGACAGTGATAAAAAAATAGCCGTGCCGAACGGGCAAATACAGGAATGTATGTATATCAATGGAAATGTTGTTTTGGTCAGTCAGCAGATTTTCCAGAGAGTTGGTTTTATTGATAAAAAATTTATTCATGCTATCGGGGACTATGATTATGGACTCAGGGCTATAAAAAGCGGTATCCGGATCTTCATGCCTCCCACCTATGTCGGGTATTGCGAAGCCCATGAAAGATTACCCAGGTGGTGCCTGGCCGATGTCCCGCTACGGGAGCGCATGCGATCACTGTATTCGCCATTGGGCAATTGCCACCCTTATTATTTTTTCATGTATGAAAACAGGCACTTTGGCTTATGGGTTGCCATGAAGCATTATTTTTCTATTCACCTGAGAATGTTTATGCCGTTTTTATGGAAATGAAGACAGCGCAAAAGAAAAGATTGCTGGTGTTTCACCAGGCATTGGCCCCCTACCGGGTAGATCTATGGAATAGCCTGAATGAATTATATGATCTCAAGCTTTATTTTATTTATGAAAACCTGTTGGAACAGAAATTCGACCAGGATGACCTTAGGAGTAAATTGAATTTCAAATGCTACTACCTGAAAAAGGGTTTTAGGATCAGATACAGGAGTTTCAGGTGGGGCTTTTTGTCGATTATCCGGAAATTCAAACCTGATGTGATCTTTACCTATGAGTATAGTCAAACCACGATGTTTATCCATTTTATCAAAAAGTTATTCAACTATAAATTCAGCATTTACTCTATTTGTGATGATAGCCTTCTGTTGGCAAAAAATTGTAAAGGCCCCAGGAAAATGTCGAGAAATTACCTGGTTGAAAAACTGGATGGCCTGATAACGGTAAATAAAGAAGTGGCCGACTGGTATAATCGCGAGTTCAGCATGAAAAACAAATGTGTTGTTTTTCCCATTATTGCCAATGAATCAGTTTTCCGGGCCCGGTTAAACGCTACGTTATCAAAGGCGAATTTGCTATTGACGAACTATAAGCTGGCGGGAAAAAAATGTATCCTCTATGTTGGACGGTTGGCCGAATTTAAAGGGATCGACAGGTTGATCAAAAGTTTTGCCGGCATTACGCGGGATAACCCGGATGCTTTATTGATCCTGGTTGGCAGCGGCCCGGAGTTTGAAACATTAAAAAAGCTTACCGTTGAATTGGGTGTCCAGGATATGGTTTTGTTTGCAGGCCGCCATGAAGGGCTGGATCTTCTTGCCTGGTATAATATCGGCCAGGTCTTCGTGCTGGCAAGTCACCAGGAAAATTTTGGGGCCGTCGTTAATGAAGCATTGCTGTCAGGAATGAATGTATTGTGCAGCAGGAATGCGGGGGCTCATGAGCTGGTGACACCCGGTATTAATGGAAACACATTTGACCCCTATGACCTTGATACATTGAGTGCCCTACTTAAAGATGAATTGCAAAAGGTGAATAATCTCGAACAAATTGCTGCCATGCGACCTTCGAAAATGCAATATTCCTATGGCGAGTGTATCGAAAATTTTAGTGAGAAATTGAATTCATGCGTTTTATAAAAAAGCTCAGGGACCTCTATTTACGAAAGATCAAATGGAGGCGATATAAGATCGCTGCTGGTTTTCATGCAGGAGCCAGGGTACGGTTATGGGCTAAAAGAACGCTCATCATCGGAAAGCATTTTTACATCGGAAGGGATTCTCAAATTGAAACGGATTGTATTATCGGCGATTATGTGATCCTGGGAAATAAAGTCGGGATCGTGGGGAGATATGATCACCATTATCAGCAGGTTGGTACGCCGGTCCGAATTGCGTCTGCCATTCGTGATAAAGAGTATAGCTGGAAAGGCCTGGACAGTGTCACTGAAATCGGACACGATGTATGGATCGGTTATGGCGCGACGATACTGGGAGGAATTAAGATCCATGATGGGGCCATTATTGCAGCCGGATCATTGGTGGTCAAAGATGTGGAAGCCTACTCCATCTATGGCGGGAATCCTGCAAAAAAGATAAAAGCCAGGTTTGATTCCGATGAGGAACTGCAGTCACATAAAATAGCCACGGCGAAGAAATTTACGAACGCATGAAAAAAGTTTTACTCAGCGCTTATGCATGCTCTCCGATCCGGGGCTCTGAACCAGGGAATGGCTGGACCTGGGCTGTTAATATTGCTAACCTGGGTTACGAAGTCTGGTGTATTACCAATATTGAGGATAAAGAAATAACAGAAGCCCATCATCAAAAGCTTGGCTTGAAAAATCTTCATTTTATTTTCATCCCCGTTCCGTTTGGATTGGATAAATACTTACTGGATACCTCCTCCAAGAAGATCTATTTTCATTATTTGCTCTGGAGAAGAAGGGGGGCAGCGATTGCACTTAAACTACATAAGGAAAATAAATTCGATATAGCGCATCACGTTACATTTGGAAGCTTACAATTGGGTACCTGCTTATGGAAACTCAGGAATATCAATCTTGTATTTGGCCCCATTGGGGGAGGACAGAAAGCGCTGCCTGCCTTTAAAGAATATTTTGGGAAGGCCTGGAAAATTGAAAAAATAAGAAATGTGTTCTCCCGGCTGACTTTTTATTTCAGTAAGGGTACCAAAGAAACGCTTAAGCGAGCCCGGCATATACTGGTTACCAACAAAGACACTGAATTGCTGATCAAACAGAAGAATAGCAAAGCGATCGCTAAAGTGCATTTCATGCTGGACAATGCAGTGCCGGAGTCCATGGAAAACTTGCCGCATGTAGAAAAAAATTACCAGGGCTGCTTAAAATTATTATGGGTCGGAAGAATGTTACCGAGAAAGGGTTTGAATCTTGTATTGCACGCATTATCCAAGATCCCCGACTCGGTTCCTTACCAGCTCACCATTGTAGGTGGGGGTGAACAATTTCAATATTTACATGAATGGATAAGAAAATATAAACTTGATCCTCAAAAAATAAAGATTGTCGGGCAAATCCCTTTTTCAGATGTCATCAAACATTACCAGGAATCTGAAGTATTCATATTTTGTTCGCTGAGGGATTCATGCCCTGCACAAATAAGTGAAGCGATGGCGTTTGGATTACCTCCCATCGTTCTGGATCTACATGGATCAGCTTTGGCCGTACCTGATAATTGCGGAATAAAGGTGAAGGTTACTACACCAGAAGAAACGGCAGCGGAAATAGCAAAAGCGGTTATATCTCTGTATGAAAATAAAAACCAACTGGCGCTTTATTCAAAAGCATCAATAACGTACAGCAAGGTCAACACCTGGAAGAAAAAAGCAGAGTATATAAGTGCTAACTATTATTGAAGCAATCACTCAGGCATAGCATCATTCTTCATTACCCTGAATTCCTAAACATATAACCATGTCAGCAACCTCCTATTCATTATTGAACATCAATCAAACAGTAGCGGAAAGTGACCCTTTTACCGTAGAACGTTACTTACAGTTTATACGTCACTTCAACACCGGTACAAAAACGGTACTCGATATCGGGTGTGCGACCGGAAGAGGAGGGGCGGCCATCAGGCAAAAATGTCCAGGCGTTGTTTTACATGGATTGGATATTGTAGAAGAAAGAATTAATAAGATCAAACAAGACGGGATATACGATGAACTGTATGTTGCCTCAGCGACCGGGATCCCTGTTAAGGAAGGTAGTTTTGATGCAGTGGTGGCCGGTGAATTCATTGAACATATTTCACCAGATGATATTCAAATTGTCCTTACCGAAATACACAGGGTTTTGGTGAAAGGCGGGCTATTATTTTTAACGACACCCAATCCAAAATCAATATTGGTCAGGCTGGGAAGAGATAGTGTCTTAACAGACCCTGCTCACTTATCGATACTCAGGATACGGGAATTAAAGGAAAAGCTTCAGCTCGCAGGATTTAAGAACATTACGGTCAGGGGAAGTGGCAAGGCTTCAAGAATTTTCGGAGAAAAGTTTCCGGTGATGGGTGTCTACGGGAGCTATTTGATTTTCGGAGTAAAATAAATGAATACGTTTCAGCAACATTAGAAATGGATATGCCGATATGGTAAAACATCAGGTAATCAGTATCAACATCAGCACCGGGACCTACAAGGATTTTGTAACCAGGTTGATAGAAATGTCGGGAGAAAGGTCCACCTATACCTGTGTGGCTAACGTGCACATGCTCGTAGAAGCACATAAGGACAAAGCTTTTTCAGCCATTGTGAACAACGCAGAACTGGTGACCCCCGACGGAATGCCGCTGGTTTGGGGATTGAAGCTATTACATCGTTTGAAACAAGAGCGGGTTGCCGGTTCGGACCTGCTGCCGGATCTATTAAGGGAAGCCGAGCTGCATTCCATTCCTGTATATTTTTATGGAGGGACTGAAGCCATGATTTCTAAAATAGAAACTGCGCTGCAGCCTAAATACCCGGCATTGAAAATTGCAGGGTTATATAGTCCCCCATTCCGGCCGCTTACGGGCGAAGAAGAACAAGCAGTGATTGAACGAATCAATGGGAGTGGCGCCAAAATCGTTTTTGTGGTTTTAGGTTGCCCCAAGCAGGAAAAGTGGATGTCTTCGATGAAGGGTAAGATCAATGCTGCCATGATTGGGGTGGGCGCAGCCTTACCGGTAATGATCGGCTTACAGGCAAGAGCACCGAAGTGGATGCAAAAGGCAGGGCTGGAATGGTTTTTCCGCTTATGCCAGGAACCACGCAGATTAATAAAACGTTATACGATCACCAATACGCTATTTCTTTTTCTTTTGATGAAAGAGAAATTTCAGAGTAAGCGCAGGAAAGTCATTCACTAAGACTTTCAAATAAAGCGGCCTGTCATCGCAGGATGGGTCAGTTTGACCACTACCTACAACAATATTTTACATACTGATCTTAATTTTTAAAAGATGAAAAGAAGTCATATCGTACTGTTCCGGTATTTTTTTGGAGGCATGGACCTGATTGCCCTTAATATCGTGAATCTCGTACTCGTTTCGCTCCTGAGCCAGGTCAACGGGCATGCATACCAATACGAGTTGTTTTTCCTTATATCCAACCTGGCCTGGCTGTTCTCTGCCTATGCCAATGCGGTTTATATCCAC
>DATINK010000113.1:0-8205 GCA_035474355.1 Chitinophagaceae bacterium
TGTCCAGTACTGTTTCATCAATATCCGTGATCACCGCCATCGGTTTAGCGGATGTCCGGGTTTTTAATATTTCATTCACTCTTTGGGTTGCCAGGTTATAAGCTTGCAGGCATAAAGCGTGATACTCTGCTGCCCGTTGCTGGTATAACGAAGCAAAGAGCTTGCCGGTGACAGCTATTCCCGCTGTGTTGTTGGATGCTGACCCGGTAACTTGTTGAGGTCCCTTGCAGGATAATAAGCATGCGAACCAGGTGATGACAAAAAGAAATTGTTTCATAAAATGTTAGTTGAAGAAATAAAGATACCAAAACAACAAAACCCCTCGCGGGGTTTTGAAGTGAACAGGGATTTAATCAATTAATTTCTTCTTTTGCCATTCCCTCTTCCGCCATTGCCGTTATTACCATTATTGCCGTTATCTTTTTTTTCTACCTGCCTGCGTTCAAATTGCCTGGGCTGTTCGGAAGAACGATTACTGTTATTGTTTTCAACCCGGCGATTTTCAAAACGTCCATTGTCAGTGGAGGGTTGTTGTCTTTCTACCCGGGGCGATTGTTCACGCTTTGGCTGGTCATTATTATTCATGACCGGCTGGCGGCGCTCAAAAGGATTATTCCCGTTATTATTTCTCTGGCGGATCACCTCGTTATCTTTTCTTTCAAAACGCCCGTTATCCTGCGGGGTATTGTCAACCCGGGGTTGACGAATATCATTACGGGGTTGCTGACGAACTACACTATTATCTTTTCTTTCAAAACGCCCGTTGTTGTTATCATCCCTGGGAACATTGGTATTATCATCCCTGCGTATGCTTTTATCATCTCTGCGGGTCGGCAGGTTATTACCACGATCCGTTGAAACATTGTTATTCCGACGGAAGTTATTGTCGTTGCTGCCCGTTCTTGTGTCATTGCTTCTTTGCCTGTCGAATCGCTCAAATTGCCTGGGAGCAAACCTCCGGCTATTATCCTGTTGTACGTTCGGGCGGTAAACAGATACTTCATTATTCCTGAACGTTGTTCTTCCGGGACTATAGGAATCGCGGAAACGGACAGGACTGAGCCTTCCGGTATACCTTTCACATTCATCCCGGCGAGGACCGTTTACATACACATTTCTGAAACGGTTGTTATTGTTATTAATGAAAATGGTATTGTGGATGATGATCGTATTTTGCCTGCGATCCATGCAATAATCATAGATCCTCGGTGAAGTAATATAACGGCGCGGAGCAAAATACCAGTAGTCGTCGGGGGGATTATAATTTCCAAACCCAATACTGATATTGAATCCCGGTCGCAGTGGAGCCCAACCATAATAGTCGCCACCACTTCTCCAGGCTACCCAGGCGGGTGCCCATTCATAACCGGGTACCCAAAACCAACCATAATAATCATCATATTGCCAGCGGCCATAATGGAATGGAGCCCATCCCCAATCATAATCGGAGACCCACATCCACTCATAATCATCTGACCATACCCAATGTCCATTGGTAGCATAGGGTCGGAAATCATTACCGGCATCGGGATGCCATACATACCCATATTCCGGGTAGTCGATCCATTGGCCGTAAGGACTCAGCTCATCATAAAATGTTTGATAGGAAACATTGACCGAAACCTGCGCTGAAGCCGGGATTCGGATCATGCTGCCAAGCGCGAGTAAAAATGCGGGGACAGCGATTTTCAGGATACGTTTCATGAACAAGGAATTTAATTTTTATTAATCACCCGTCACAGTTTTCATCCGCACGGATACGACTATTAGACGCTATTTCTATGCCATAAGTATCGCGAAATGCAAGCCTGGCAAGGGTTTTGGATAATATTTTAACAATTTTTGCCCTGCTTTCACACTATTGTAACTTTAGTAACACATCAAAAAAATCTATTATGAACCAGGAGATTCTCAACCTCTACGACGAATACACCCACAAACCACTTAGCAGGAATGAATTCCTGAAACGCCTGGCCATGCTCGCAGGCGGTACCGCTGCAGCCATGGCATTGCTGCCATTACTGGAAGTGAATTATGCGCAAGCTGCAACGGTGAAGGATGATGAACTGTTCACAGAAAAAATAACTTATGCTGCTGTACAGGGTGAAATGCAGGCATATGTGGCAAGACCAAAAGAAGAAAAAAAATACCCCGCTGTAATCGTCATCCACGAAAACCGCGGACTGAATGCGCATATTGAAGACGTCACAAGAAGGGCCGCCAAAGCCGGTTTCCTGGCTATTGCGCCCAACGCACTAGCGCCCATCGGAGGTACCCCGGAAAATGAAGACGAAGCACGTACAAAATTCCAGCAACTAAATGCAGACGATACGCTTCAAAATTTTATCCGTGTCTTTGATTACCTGGCAACTCGTAAAGATTATAGCGGCAAAGCCGGCTGTGTTGGTTTTTGCTGGGGAGGCGGGATGTCGAATAAGTTAGCCGTGAATGTGCCCGGCCTGAAAGCAGCCGTTGCTTTTTATGGCGCGCAGCCTGATGCAGCCGATGTGCCGAAGATCAAAGCAGCCGTGCAGCTCCATTACGGTTCACTCGATACACGCATTGATGCCGGCATACCAGCTTTTGAAGAGGCTTTGAAAAAAGCGGGAGTGACTTATGAACTATATATGTACGAAGGAGCCAATCATGCCTTCCATAATGATACCGCCCCTACCCGCTACAATGAAACTGCTGCCAAGCTTGCCTGGCAGCGGACGATAGAGTTTTTTGGGAAATACCTTAGGTAATTTTAAATGCTAAATTTTAAATTACCAGGTCAATGCCGCCGGACTTTGAAATTGCAAACGACAGTCTTCGGCGTTCCGGCAAAATTCATTTGTATCGTAAAGTTTCCTTCAATGAAACCTGTGACCGGTGCACCAAAATTTGTGATCGTTATAGTTGGACTTGAAGTCAGTATTTGTTGCGACATTGAACTCGGACCCGTACTGAGGAAACAACTCAGTAATGGATAAACTCCCGGCGATGCGTTGCTCGAAAATGTAAAACTAGAATAGTTGCTTGTATTACCTGAACCAGGCGCATATCCATAAATCATTGGCTTTTGTGAATAGGGAGGTGATGGCATTGAATCGCTCATATTAATATTATCAGGCGGTGATGTATAGTTACTAGGCGCCCCGTCAACAAGAAATTCAATGAATTGAACAGCCGATGTTCCGCAAGCCTGTACACTTCCCACGTTGACCGTTCCTGTCGTCCCTGTTCCTCCCACCGGGTTACCCTGCTGAAGCGTTGTATTGTCAATTCCGAGTACATTAAAATTCAGGGTTGCATTATTGCATCGAAGTAATGTAAGTGAGAATACTCCATTGACCAGTCCAACAGAATAAGCATGTCCCCCGTCAGTATAAATAACTGCCGATCCATTGGCCACAGGATTTCCACTGCAATCCACCACCATACCGGAGATGGTAAGGGTTTGCGTAGCCGGTAATGTAACAGGTATGGCCCCGAGATCTGAATCATTGCTAAATGGACCGATATTCTGCGTGTAAATGACATTCCCGCATTGATCCAGTATTTCAAGAATTAAGGCTTCACTCTTCGGCACTTTGCCGCATAGGTTTCCAAGTGAATCGGTTCTTCCATAGCCATAGCTTCCGTTAGGCCTTTTAATACGTACCTGAACATTATTTAATGGATTGCTTTCTGTAGGTGCAATAAGATGCATACAAAGATTGACCACCGGAAAAGATGCATCACAATTCCAGAAAGAAAAATGACTGACCTGGCCAATATAGAAATTGCCCGTTTTGGTTGCCCGTCCTTCCTGTTTCCAACGCGCCGTGTTTTCATCAAAATTCCAGAGATCAATAGTCGCCGGTGCAGCACCCACTATCGAAGCCGGGATCGGGAAACTCAATTCAGCTGTCTTGCCTGTTGCGATCTTTAATGTTTGTCCACCCGAACCGGTAAGCTCCACGCCCAGCATCCCGAAAGTTTCCAAACCCATTTCATCTCCTGTCGTTGTCAAACCCCGAAGATCACCGGGGATCATATCCGCCAGCCTGCCGGAAGTAGGATCGATCCAGGTCATGGCTACATTCACAGTGCCCGTATAGCCGGCCCCACCTGCATCTGTTATTGCATCGGCTGGAATAACAAGTTTCCCTCCACCGGCTATGGAAATGGTTCCGCCGGTCGTTCCTGAAAAATTTCCTGAATTTGTTTTAGGTAATAACCTGATCCTGACACTATGCATCCTTCCTGCTGTCGTAACAAAACTCCGGATACTATTATAATAGCCATTCCGGGTTACTTTGACGAAGCCATTAGCTTTAGAAAGACTTACGTTACTAAAACGGAATGTACCATACCGGTCGGTAGTAGCTGTTTGATTTCCACATTTCACTGTGGCGCCCATGACGGGATGATCATTTTCATCCAGTACAATACCCCTTACACCTGCTGTCACTTTTACATCGTCGATCGGTGCTCCCGGCGTAGTCGGAGGATTATTTCCTCCCGGAGGCGCACTTAATTCCCGTTGACATCCTATCACAAGAATGATCAGTAAGGAAACAATAAATGCAAGGGAACTGGCTGCAGGAAATGCTTTTCTGACTGACATAAGCTGGGTTTTGGGATGAACACAGTGGTCCGGGCACAACTTCTCCTCTGCTGTGACCGGCATAAAATACCTTGGTTTAATTTCTTACCGGGTTATTTTTTTACGTTAACGGTGATGGTAGCTGACAATTGCTGACCGTAGGACCTGTGCAGGCCATCGGCGAACTGAAGCGCCAGCTTGTGTTTTCCAGGGGGCAGACTTATGGTATATTCAGTTTGTCCTTTTCCAAAATGAATATGCGTTGAATCTTTGGGAGTCATTTCACCTGTTGGTAAAAAATCTTCAGCGTCGACTATTAAATGATGGTGTCCCACTCCCGGGATAACGGGTCCCGCAGTATCTACACGAATGCCTACTGCGTTCATTTCAATTTTAAAAGGAGAACTAACTGTTGCGTTATTCGCAGGGCTTTTAAATTCTACTTTTGACCCAGCCGGAACCGCGGGTAGTTCGGGCACGTTTTGCATCGGCATTTTGTGCGAGGTATCAGCACTCACCGTTTGTTCTTCTTTTTTTCCTTCGTCTTTTTTGGAATTGTTACAGGCTGCAAGTAAATAAAGACCTGCTACCGTCAGGAACCATAACTTTTTCATTGTACTAAAGTTTCTTTTAAAGGTAGCGAATTTGCCCCCATCCCCTAAAGGGGAGAACATTCTTATTTAAGATTTAGCATCTAAAAATTAAGACTCACCGCCGGCAAGTTTGTTCTCGATCTTGTGCATAAAATTTGAAACCGGCCCTTCCATTTTATTGGTCCTGTCATCCAATCCCTCATCATTTAGCAGGTCGCCCATATTCAGTTGTGCCGGCAAATGCACAAGGATATGATGTCGCTGACCATTCATGTAATTCCTAACCTTTTCCGGACCTGCTTTTTCGCCCACCGATTCTTTCACAAGTTTTACAGCCTCATCCGCGATATCTTCCATATTTCTTTCCACGACCTGGTCCTCTGCCCCACTATATTGAGCAAGTTTTTCCACAACTTCCCGGTCCCTGTCATTAAAAATGACCGACAGCCAATCGGCATGACCATCGGTAGCTAGTAAAGCGTTGCATCCATCCATCGTTCTCGTCATTTTAAATAATGCAGTTAAAACGGATGGTATGGCCGCCTGGGCCAGCTTTTCATCCGTCGGGGAACTCCATATTTCCTTTATTTCCTGGCTATTGGGATCTACTTTTTGTAAAGGAGGATAACCCAGATTCTTCCGGATTGCCTCAACGAGGTTGTTGATCATATCAAATGCTTTCTGAAACAGGCAAAAAAACTGTGCCACAAAGCCCGTTACTGCAATAAATAGAGACAGCGGCTTATCTATCTTTGTCTTATGCATTATGTTTCAGTGGAGAATCTGACCAAGAGTTACGGTATCCAACCCCTTTTCCGGGATATTTCTTTTCATATCAGCCAGGGTGATAAGATCGCACTGGTGGCGAGAAATGGATCGGGTAAATCGACCCTGCTGAAGATCCTGGCCGGCAAAGAAACCCCGGACGAAGGGAAACTTTGGATCAATAAAGATGTCACGGTGGTCCTATTCGAACAAGATCCCGTTTTCCTGGAAGGAAATTCCATCATCGATAATATATTTCTTCCCTCGCATACAGGTAAAACCATACATCCTGTATTGTTAGCGATCAAAGATTATGAAGAAGTAACAGAACAGGGCGATACGGCCCGATTGAACAGCGTGATCATGAAAATGGACGAACTGAACGCCTGGGATTTTGATTCCCGGGTAAAACAGGTCATGGGGAAATTAAATATTCATCACCTGGGTGAGCCTTTGCGATCATTAAGCGGTGGTCAGCGAAAGAGAGTGGCCCTGGCCCGGGTACTGATCGATGCCGGTTTTGAGCATAAGCATGTATTGCTGATCATGGATGAACCTACCAACCACCTCGACCTGGAAATGGTGGAATGGCTGGAAGATTACCTGGACAAAGAAAGATTGACCCTATTACTGGTTACCCATGACCGTTATTTTCTCGACGCTGTTTGTAATGAGATCTGGGAATTATCAGCCGGTCCTTCCGCCAGCTACCTGCATGTATATAAAGGAGATTATGAAAATTACCTGGAAAAAAAATCCGCCCGCGTGGAGAATGAAGTTTCAGCGATCGATAAAGCAAGAAATACTTATCGACGGGAACTGGAATGGATGAGAAAACAACCCAAGGCAAGAACCACGAAAAGCAAAAGCCGCCAGGACAATTTTTATCTCGTTGAAAAAAAAGCACAACAACGTGTAGAAGGGCAGGAAATGGAATTAGCGATGAAAATGAACCGCCTGGGAGGTAAAGTTGTGGAGATGAAAAAAGTGTATAAACGTTATGGCGACAAAGTGATTGTAAAAGGATTTGATTATACGTTCAAAAAAGGAGAAAGGATCGGGATAGCGGGGAAGAATGCGGTTGGCAAATCCACCTTCATTAATATGGTGCAGGGCCTCGAGACCCCGGATAGTGGCAAGATCAATATCGGGGAGACCGTGATCTTCGGCAATTATTCCCAGCAGGGCCTGGTCGTGAAAGAAGACATGCGCGTGATCGAGGATGTTAAAACAATGGCTGAAAATTTTCCCCTGGCCAGTGGTGGATCCTTAAGTGCGGCACAGTTTCTCCAATTGTTTTTATTCGATCCCGATAAACAATATACTTACCTGAGTTTATTGAGTGGAGGAGAAAAAAGAAGATTGCATTTGCTTTCGATCCTTTTCCGGAATCCCAATTTTCTCATGCTCGATGAACCCACCAATGACCTGGACTTACCGACCCTGGGAGTATTAGAGAATTTTTTGATCGATTTCCCTGGCAACCTGCTGATCGTTTCCCATGACCGTTATTTTATGGACCGTTTGATCGACCATTTATTTGTATTTGAAGGTGATGGGTTCGTCCGGGACTTCCCGGGGAATTATTCCCAATATCGTTTATGGCAAAAAGAAGTGCAGGCCCTGGCTGAAATGGAAGATAAAAATGCAGGCAAACCAGAAAAACAAAGCAAGGGACTGTCAAAAGAAAGGCAACAGCTCAGTTTTAAGGAAAAAAGGGAATTCGATGGTCTTGAAAAAGAGCTGGGGGATCTGAACCGGGAGAAAAAGACGATCACAGAAAAGCTGCATGATGGATCCACTCCTTTTGATGAACTGGAGAAACTATCCCTCAGGATAGGTGAGGTAAACCGGCTTTTGGACGAGAAAGAATTGCGCTGGCTGGAATTAAGTGAAAGACACTGAACGCAGTCCTAAATTATACTGATTTCCGGGCATTATTTCTCAATTTATTAGTAGCTTAATTCTTCAAAGACCGGATCATGAGAATGGTTTTATTTTCAATATTACTGGGCCTGGGTATCTCATCTAAGGCAGGCTTGTCATCTCCTGCAGAGAAAGGTGAGAAAGTCATTACCGTTACGGTTACCGAGATCGGTATGACTTTGATCGGGAACGAAACTTTCACGATGGACGGCCTGGTTGTAGAATTACAAACGCGGTTATGGAAAAGTTTCCTGGGTACAGGGAAGATGTATGATGCGATCATTTTAAAATATGAAGGTAATGTTGACTCATTGACAAGGGAAACAGTTATAAAAGCCATCAAAGATG
>DATINK010000114.1:0-3235 GCA_035474355.1 Chitinophagaceae bacterium
AAAGGTCCGCAAGAGCAGGTATGTCTGCAGGCCTCTCCCGCAGGGGGGGCAACTCAATTGTAAAAGCATTCAGCCGGTAATACAGGTCCTCCCGGAAATGTCCTTCTGTTATGTCTTTTCGCAGATCCCTGTTCGTTGCAGCGATCACCCGGACATTGGCTTTGGAGATTTTTGTGTCTCCGACTTTAATAAACTCGCCATTTTCCAATACCCGGAGCAATTTTGCCTGCAGGTCAATATGCAGCTCCCCTATCTCGTCAAGGAATAAAGTGCCTCCATCCGCTATTTCGATCAATCCCTTTTTATCTTTTACCGCTCCCGTGTATGCCCCTGCTTTATGTCCGAATAATTCACCCTCCAGTAACTCCTTACTGAAAGCGCTGCAATTAATGGCTACCAGGGATTGATTTTTCCGTTTACTATTCAAATGAATGGCATTTGCAAAAATCTCTTTCCCGGTGCCGGTTTCACCCAACAATAAAACGGTAGCATCAGTTCCCGCAATTTTTTGGGCAAGCCCGATAGCATTTTTTATTGTCTCGCTTTCCCCGACAATCAAACCAAAATCAAAACTGTTTTTATTATTGATCGTGACCACAGCTTTTTTTTGAAGTAATACTTTATCGAGGGCCTGGTGCAGCAGCGGAATGATACGATCGTTATCATCCCCTTTAACGATATAATCAAAAGCGCCATTCTTCATCGCCTGTACACCATCTGCTATATTCCCATAGGCTGTGAGCAGGATGATTGCTGATAAAGGATAAAGCCCTTTTACCTTTTTTATAAATTCAACTCCGTTGCCATCCGGTAGCCTGACATCGCATAAAACAATATCTACTGATTGATGGTCGAGTATTTGTGCTGCTGCTTTCAGGGTACCGGCTTCTGTTACGGTAAAACCTTCCAGGGAAATAATTCGCGCAAGTAACTTTCTCAGCTGCTCTTCATCGTCTATCAATAACACGGTAGCTGGCATAGTTGAATTTTTTAATCTTCTACCCTCCTGAGTCTCATCTTGCTTGGCGGGCCTATAACGAGTGGAAATTTTTCAACCGTAACGTTGCCGGGATCCAATCCAAAACCTTTTTCTTCAGACAGGCTGATATTTTTTAACCAGAAATGAACTTTCATGATCACTTTTTCGAAGAAGGGAAGCTCACTGTCCTGGCTGATATATTTTTCCATGACAATGAACTGGAAATCCCCGATTGTATTACTGCTGGACAGGCTTTCATAGCGGCTGATAATATTCACTTCCTTGCCGGCGACAAGATCTTCGATCACTTTCCTGAACATGAGGTGGATCCTGGGTTCTACCCTGAATCCCAGGCGGAAATCAATTCGGATAATATCATTGGGTATGATATGCTCCACTTTATATTCGCATGTATAAGGGTCATCTACTGTATCGACGTGCACAAACCAATAGATGTCGGCTCGTTTGGGTTTCTTATTGAGAATGGAATAAATGATCTTATGCTCGATCTCTTTAGAGATATTGGCACTGGTCAGGTAGACAAGGTGGGTGGCGTATTTGGTAACTGACCGGTCATTACTCAACTCCTGGAGCTTTGGCACATAATGCTCCAGTCTTACAAATTCAACATAACGGTTTTTGATTTTCCGGGCCCGGTACCATACATACATAATGAGAAAGAGAACGCCCCCCACAAAAAGAGCCACATAACCCCCATGTGGGAATTTTTGGATGTTGGCAAAAAGAAAACTCAACTCGATCGTCAGGAATACCAGCAGGTATATATAAATGAACACAGATCTTGTCCTCTGAAGTACGAGAAAATTGGCAAATAAGATAGAGGTGGCGATCATGCACAATGTGATCGCAAGGCCATAGGCCGCTTCCATATTGGAAGCTTTCTGAAAATATAAAACGATGCCGACGCAGCCTATGTACAGCAAGAAATTAATGCCTGGAACAAATAACTGCCCTCTCGCTTCTGTTGGATAATTGATCCGCAGCTTGGGCCATAAATTCAGCCGCATCGCTTCACTGATCAGGGTAAAGGATCCTGAGATCAGTGCCTGGCTGGCAATGATCGCTGCCGTGGTGGCTATGGCGATTCCAAAATACAGGAACCAGTGGGGCATCATCCCATAAAAAGGATTAAATCCCGCATTGATCATCGTTGATGTTATTTCTTTACCGTTATACTGACTTAACAACCATGCGCCCTGTCCCAGGTAATTAATGATCAAACAGGTTTTTACAAAAATCCAGGAATAACGGATATTCCATTTACCGCAATGCCCTAGATCCGAATACAGGGCCTCTGCACCAGTAGTACAAAGAAATACCCCCCCCAGGATATAAAATCCATGCGGGTAATTGACCAACAGTTCGAATCCATAGTAAGGATTAAAAGCTTTTAAAATCCTCAGGTCGTCTGACACATGCAAAAGCCCGAGTACAGCCAGCATCACAAACCAGCAGGCCATCACCGGGCCGAAGAATTTTCCTATAAACGCCGTACCGAATTGTTGAATAAAAAAAAGCAGCGTGAGGATCCCGATTACAATATATATAATGGTTGACTGGGATATCGAGGAGAGTACCGGAACCTGTTTTAAGCCCTCTACAGCTGAGGTTACTGAAATAGGCGGCGTGATCATTCCATCTGCGAGTAAGGCTGCGCCACCGATCATGGCGGCAATCACCAGCCATCTTCGTCGTCGGCGTACTAGGGCAAACAAAGAAAAGATCCCGCCTTCCCCGCGATTATCTGCCTGGAGAGTCAGGATAACATACTTAATTGTTGTTTGCAGGGTGAGTGTCCAGATGATCAAAGAAAGTACGCCAATGACCAACCCTTCTGAAATTTCTTTGCCACTGGTAACGGCATTTAATACATAGAGAGGTGATGTTCCGATATCACCATAAATAATACCCAGTGCGATCAATAATCCTGCGAAAGTTGCTTTCTTTGAAGAGAACATTTGAATGGGTTGGATTGCAGTAAACAAAATTATACCAGGCAATAGCAAAAGTTGAATAAATGGGTATTTCCGGATGAATCTTTATAAAATCTTTATACGGCCAGTCGCAATCCCCGGTTTCTGATTCCTGCTTATTACTTTTGCTTACTATTTAGCACTGCATGGCCGGTTTTATTACCAAACAGTTAAGCCCCAAAAAACAATACATCATCAGTCTGCTGATGGTGATCATCATTTCTGCCATCTGTTACGGCATCTCTGCGTATCTCGGGTACCG
>DATINK010000115.1:0-8489 GCA_035474355.1 Chitinophagaceae bacterium
ATGTCAACCTGAAAGAATCAGCAGGAAAAGTAGATATCATTGCTCCAAAAAACCTAAATGAAATCCTCGGTGCTGAACTGGAAACACTTTCTCAAAGCAATGCTGAGAAATATAACGTGGAAGGTGGCGTGGTGGTCAAGAAGATCAAGGCAGGCGGGTTGCTCAGCAAAACACGCATGCAGGATGGATTTATTATTACCGGTGTAAACGGACGTGATATAACAAGTATTGAAGACCTTGGAAAGTTGCTGAATGGCGCTTATGGAACGGTCAGGCTGGAAGGAACCTATCCTGATTCTGATGGCAACTATACATTTCCCCTGAACCTGGGCGACGATTAATAATAAAAGATATTTTTATCAAAGCCGTCCCGGTAGCCATCGGGACGGCTTTTTTTATTTTTCAAAAACCCGGTAATCCCATCCCTTCAATTCCCATGAGGTTCCGTACTCAATTTTACATTCCTCTTTTGTAAAGACATTCATATATGATCCGGCAACTCTATCATCCATGATGATAAAATCCGGGATGGCATGACCTGAAAAATTCAGTATCGCCAATACAGCACGGGTTCCGTGTGTCCTGAGATATGCAAATGTTTTATCAGGCTCACTGGTCTTTAAAGTATGAGTAATCACTTCTTTGTTTCCTCCTTCGAGGGCAGGGTGATCCGAATGAAGACGTAAAAGGGTTGTATAGAAATCCTGCAGCTCATTGTGAGCGGACCATTCGATTTCATCTTTCTCAAAAAAACGAAGTCTTTTATGATTGGGTATTTCCTGGCCGCTATAAATAAGCGGGATACCATTCCAGGTAACACTGAAAACAGCCAGCGCCATGGCTAAGCCCCCATATTTTTCGTGTTCTGTTCCATTCCAGCTGTTTTCATCATGATTGCTGGTAAACCAGATCCTCATACCCCGGTCACCCAGGTCGTCATAGTTCTTCAGCACTTTTATCAGTTCTTTCAGGTTGATCTTTTCCCTCGCGAATGCTTCTGTTTTATGCATCCAGGTCCAGGAATAACTGGCATCGAAAACTTCTCCGTAAGCAGGATATTCCAATTCATCAAATTCTCCCAGCCAGAAGAGTGGTTTGAACGCATCAATAGCGGTCCTGCATTCTTTCCAGAAATCCAGCGCAACCAGGTGTGCCATATCACAACGAAATCCATCAATGCCGAATGCCTGCACCCAATACAACATGGATTCCTGCATTTTTTGCCTGAGTCCCTGCTGCTGATAATCCAGGTGTATCACGTCCTCCCAATTGGGAAAAGGGGGTTTGAAATTTCCTTTCTCATCGCGGCTAAAAAATTCCGGGTGCGTTTCAGTCCAGATATTATCCCATGAACAATGATTGGCCACCCAATCCAGTATGACTATAAACCCTTTTTGGTGTGCTTCATCCACCAGCTGCCGGAAATTGGTTTCATCTCCGAATTCCGGATTGATACCCGTATAATCAGAAATGGAATAATAACTTCCCAATGTCCCCTTCCGGTTTTTCTTACCGATGGGTTGAATGGGCATGAACCATAATGTATGGATGCCCATTTCCTTCAGGCGGGGAAGATGTTTACGAAAGGATTCAATATTTCCTTCCCGGGTATACTGCCGCAGATTTACTTCATAGATGCTCGTGTTATGCGTCCATGTAAGCGGTTTGAAGGCGGATTGCATGGTCAATATTACTGTAAATTTGCATGATGAAAAGCTTCGAAGTCCCCATCATTTATCGCAGTCCCCTGATCTCTGCCATTAAAAAGCAGCGGAAAGAACTGGATAATATGAAAAAGCCTGCCTCGCCGTCAGGCAGGGATTTCAGTCCTGCCCTCCTCGATTTCGGACCGATCCGTTTTTACCTGGCCCGTCATTTCGGTTTTTGTTATGGTGTGGAAAATGCCATTGAAATTGCTTTCAGAACGGTGGAAGAAAACCCGGGAAAAAGAATATTCCTGTTAAGTGAGATGATCCACAATCCCCAGGTCAATGCCGACCTGGAGGCGCATGGTGTAGTATTCCTGCAGGACACTTACGGACGACAACTGATACCCTTTGAAAACCTGCGCGCGGATGATATCGTGATCATTCCGGCATTTGGGACCACCCTTGCCATTGAAGAAAAACTTGAAAAGGCCGGGATCCGTACTGAAAAATTCAATACTACCTGTCCCTTCGTTGAAAAAGTATGGAACCGCAGCGAAGTGATCGCGAGGAAAGGATATACCATTGTCATTCATGGAAAACCCCGGCATGAAGAAACCAGGGCCACTTTTTCCAGGGCCGCAGAAAATGCAGCTTCCCTGATCGTAAAAGATATGAGCGAAGCCATTCTATTAGCGGCATTCATTATCGGGCAAAGACCTGCCCATGAATTCTATGATGTTTTTAAAGGACAATATTCAAAAGGATTTGACGCGGAAAAAGACCTGCAAAGGATCGGGGTGGTCAACCAGACCACCATGCTGGCTAGCGATACCCAGGCGATTGCGGACTTTCTCAAACAAACGATGATCAATAAGTATGCATTGAGCCTTCAAAACATCCATGAACGATTTGCCGACACCCGCGATACACTTTGTTATGCAACCAATGATAACCAGACGGCCGTAAGCGGCATGCTGGAAACCCCGGCCGACCTGGCGATCGTGGTAGGCGGTTATAATTCTTCCAATACTTCTCACCTTGTTGAATTATGCAGGGAAAAACTGCCTACTTATTTTATCAGTAGTGCGGAAAAAATACTTTCCCCGGATAGTATATTACATTATGACCTGCGGGATAAAGTTGAAAAGACCAGTTCTCCTTTTTTACCTGCAAAAGAACCGGTTCGGATCTTGATCACCTGTGGTGCTTCCTGCCCGGATGCCCTTGTAGAAAATGTTATCGGAAAGCTTGTTGGCTTTTACAATGGAGCAAAGTCATTAGAGGAAATGACCGGGCTAATTTTAAGTTTTAGGTTTTAAGTTTTAAGTTTTAAGTTTTAAGTTTTAAGTATGAAGAACCAGTATCTCTTTCTTTATTTAAAACCTAACATTTAAAACTTAAAATCAACTTTTCGAGTTATAGAGTTTCTCGTAATACTCGTCTACCATTCGATTGCTGTCAAACTGGAACCTTACGTCCCGCATTCCGTTTTTCATCACCTGTCTCCAGGTATAGCGGTCATTATAATATAAAGGCAGGATCTCATTTTCCAGGATGGCGTATAAATGATTCAGATCGTATTGATCCTGCTCGTGCACAGACATAATTGAATAGTCGGTTGGCGGTATAACAAATCCATTGTGGCCATGGTTAATGAATTCGGGTATCCAGCCGTCATTGGTGGAAAAATTCACTGCCCCATTCATGGCAGCCGTCATCCCGCTGGTACCCGATGCTTCGCGCGGCACACGGGGATTGTTCAACCAGCAATCAGCCGATTGCTTCAGTCTTTTTGAAAGCGTGAGTTCATAGCCGGTTAAGACCGCTGTGTTCTTATGTTTTTTACTGATATGAACCAGTTGATCGAATTCTGTGATGGCCGGGTGATCTACTGGATAAGGTTTGCCGGCCCAAATGATCTGGACAGGATGTTCCGTATTATTGAGCAGCCGCTGGAATCTTTCTTCATCATTGGTGATCAGCATGGCTCTTTTATAGCCTGCAAATCTGCGGGCCCAAACAATGGTAAATATATCCGGATCAAATAATCTTCCCGTCTGATCACTCACGAGTTCGAAAGCTCTTTTCTTCAGGTATCTTTTCCTGTCTTCAAAACCGTTCTCATCCCCTGTTTCCATGAAACGATAAAGTTGTTTATCTGACCAGTAACGCCAATTTTGGGCATTGGTGATGGCAATAATGGGGCAAATGTTTTCGTATTTACTCCAGAGTGCCCTGGATACATGCCCATGCAATTGAGAAACGCCGTTGGCCATTCTCGCAAATCGTAAAGCAGCCAGGGAATGGTTGAATTGACTATCCGGGTTCCCGGTAACGTTCATCACTTCCTCTACAGATAACCCACAGAAATAACTCATTTTATGACACAGGAAGATATCATGTTTTTCATTTCCTGCTTCTTCAGGTGTATGCGTTGTAAACACAAGCCGTTTGCGCAACTCTTCCTTGTTGCCCCCAAATTTATCTAAGAGGTAAAATGCTGCCGGCAGGCCATGTGCTTCGTTCAGGTGATACACTTCAGGTTCGAATCCCAGTATATCCATCAATTTGGCACCCCCGACACCCAATACGATAAAACCCGCGAGTTTGGTAGCAATATTGGCGTCATACAATCGGTGCGTGATGGTTTGAGAAACATAATCATTCTCCGGAACATCGGTCGATAAGAGGAATAAAGGAGCGGTTCTGAAAAGATCGGGAGGAAGATACCATACCTTGATCCAGACCGGGTGTTCATGGACGGTGATCTGGAATTTGATCCCGGTATCTTCAAGAAAACTATATTGTTTTTCGTTCCAGGTTACTTCCAGGGTCTGGTCCTGGTTTCGTTCCTGGTCATAATATCCATACTTCCACAAAATGCCGATGCCTACCAGGTTTTGCCTGAGTTCATAGGCACTTCGTAAGTGTGAGCCGGCAAGATATCCGAGTCCGCCGCTATATATTTTCAGGGGTTGGTGGGTGGCGAACTCCATAGAGAAATAAGCCACGCGTTTGGAATATTTTTCATCAACAGGATAAGGGATCGTAAATGGGTTCCACTTCATTTGGTACTACTTTGATTCGTGTGCGTAATTTACTGATTCATTTTTTGGGCTTGGGCTTCACTGCTTTTTTCTTTGGATATGACCCGTCAAATACACAACGCAATCCGCGATGAGAACCGCAGCCCTCTTCTTCTTTCAGGGTAACGGTGGAGGGACTGAAGATCAGGCGCAGGACACAGGGACCTCCTTCTTCCCGGTATTCAGCTACCGTATTACTGCGAATGATGGCCTCTCCTTTTAATTCACCGGTACAAGCGCCGTTATTCTTCTCAAAATGAATAAAAAAACTAACCCTGTCAGACCTTCTCCCGTCACGAACAGAAACCAGGTTCATTTTTCCGGCGCTATAGTCGGCTGAAACTTTATTCTTCCGGGGCAGGGTATCGATCGGGTTGATCAGTTCGGTGAGCCTGTCATCCAGCGCATCTGTCATAATGAGCAGGAATTCTTTTGCATCGGCGTTCAGAATATAAACGTCCTTGCCTTCATTCATGCTGGCATCAGCATTCTTCTTCCAAATGGATTTTGTGATCGTGAACCTTCTGTCGATCTGCGTTGACTGTGTGGTGGTGGAAAGCTGGTCAGGACGATAAGCAGTCATACCCGCTATATAATGATCCTTTTTATCAAAGGCCAGGATAAATGCCACCCGCTTATCGGCGTATATGGCTTTCACAAAAAGATAGGTTTCACCGTCGGGTACTTTTGTTTTTCCCAATGGATAAATCCTGGGTTTGGAGCCTTTCCCGAAATTTTTGATCATAAAAGAATCGGGGACAAACTGGTTAAAGATCTTGAGACTGATCAGCAGGGAATCCTTTTCTTTTTTGTTAAGGATGCTATCATTGAAAGTATAAGCCAATTTAGCGGGTGGAAAAAAATCGATGAAATCTTCCACGGCTACCGGTTCTTCCCCCGACAGGGATGGCGTTTTCTTCTTGTGACGACAGCTTTCAAACGATCCCAGGCAAAGCATTGCAAAAGCCAGCAGGGACAGGATATGATTTTTGATCGGACGCATAGTCGGTTTGAGGTCCGAATGTAAGCGATTCCCGGGGGACCGTCAACAGGAAATTTGGACGGGAACCAAAAATATTTTAGGTTTGTCTAAAAATATTTTTAGCCATGTTGAATTATTCTACGAGCGAAGAAAATTATATCAAGGCTATCTATCACCTGCAGGGTACAGAAGGCACGGTGACCACCAATGAACTGGCCAACGAACTCAGGGCCCGGCCTGCTTCGATCACCGATATGATGAAGAAGCTGAAATCCAAAAAACTCCTGCATTACCAGCCTTACCGCGGTTTTCATCTCAGCCCCGAAGGAAAAAAAGTGGCACTCGGCATTATACGCCGTCACCGTCTCTGGGAATTTTTTCTCGCAGAGAAATTAAAATTCGACTGGACCGAAGTACATGATGTAGCGGAACAACTGGAACACGTGAGCAGCAAAAAACTGACCGACAAATTGGATGAATTCCTGGGTTTCCCCCGTTTTGATCCGCATGGTGACCCGATCCCCGATACCTCCGGAAAGATCGAAAGCTCGAGAAAGATCTGCCTTGCCGATCTGCCTTTGAATAAAACTGCCGTGGTCTGCCAGGTCAGTGATCAATCCTCCGGGATGCTGGAAATGCTGAGGCACAAACATATTGGGATCGGCACCAGGCTTGAAGTAAAAAAAAGGTTTGCATTCGATCATTCCCTGGAACTCAAGATCAGGCAGCAACCATCATTCACTATCAGTCAACAACTCGCCCGTAACATTTTTGTGGCGGCATAAATATATACGCTGGACATTATTTTACATGGAACAGAAACACGAATATGAATCATTGAGCGAGGTCCACCAAAGCGTGGATACCACCAGCGCGCACAGGCCGCGCTGGAGAAAAGCATTGTCATTTTTCGGCCCTGCTTACCTGGTCAGCGTAGGGTATATGGACCCCGGTAATTGGGCCACTGATCTTGCAGGAGGGAGTCAATTCGGCTATAAACTTCTTTGGGTATTGTTGATGAGTAACCTGATGGCACTGCTCCTGCAAAGCCTTTCTGCAAGATTGGGAATTGTCAGGGGAAGAGATCTTGCACAAGCCAACCGGGAAACCTATCCCCGTTATATTAATTATGCATTATATGGACTGGCTGAGATCGCCATTGCTGCCTGCGACCTGGCAGAAGTGCTGGGTATGGCGATCGGTATTCAATTGTTGACAGGACTGCCATTGATATGGGGTGTGCTGATCACTGTGCTGGACACTTTTCTTTTCCTTTTGTTACAGCGACTGGGCATGCGCAAAATGGAAGCGTTTATTATTGCACTCGTCGCCATTATTGGTATTTCATTCCTGATAGAGATCGTATTGGCAAAGCCTGACCTGCGGGAAGTAGCCACCGGACTTGTACCCGGTATCCCGGGTAATGCAGCATTATATATTGCCATTGGCATCATTGGCGCCACGGTGATGCCCCATAACCTGTATTTGCATTCTTCCCTGGTACAGACAAGAAAATTCAAACGAGATAAGAAGGGAATCAGGCGGGCCTTGAAATTAAATCTCATTGACAGCACGATCGCATTGAATCTCGCCTTTTTTGTGAATGCAGCCATTCTTGTATTGGCGGCCACTGTATTTTTTAAATCAGGTAGAACGGATGTAGCGGAAATAAAAACTGCCCATGAATTGCTGAGTGATTTCCTGGGAACCAAATTAGCGCCTACCCTGTTTGCTGTTGCATTGATCGCAGCCGGGCAAAGTTCAACCATTACAGGTACCCTGGCCGGCCAGATCGTGATGGAGGGATACCTGAAACTCCGGATCAATCCCTGGATCCGCAGGTTAATGACGAGGATGATCGCGATCATTCCGGCCGTGATCGTCATTCTTATCAATGGAGAATCCAATATCGACAGTTTACTGGTGTTCAGCCAGGTGATCCTTAGCCTGCAACTGGGATTTGCCGTGATCCCCCTCATCCTGTTTGTCAGTGATAAAAAAACCATGGGATCATTTGCGATCAAACCACTCACCAAGATCCTGGCCTGGTTAATTACTTCCATACTTGTATACCTGAATCTCCGCATGGTCACCGAACAGGCTGGAAATTATTTTAACACGCCGGGTCATTTCATCTGGAAGGCGCTCATCATTGTTGGCGGGCTCTTATTCTTAGCTTTGCTGATCATTGCTGTTGTATATCCGCTGATGAGTAAAAAACGCCTCTATACCCCTGCGCAAATTCACCCTGAAGCCAGCGCTTTGCAACAGATCGCTGTGCCTATTTATAAAAAAATTGCCGTCGCCCTCGAGTTCAGTGAAAAAGATGAGAAACTTTTATCCCACGCTATCGGCCAGGCACATGCGAATACTTCCTTTGTATTGATCCACGTGGTGGAAAGTGTACCCGCTAAACTACTCGAGAACCAGAGCGATGACCTGGAGACCAGGTCCGACCAGGAACAGATCGATTTTTATGCGGAACGATTAAAGAAGATGGGATACGAAGCCCGGGGCATATTAGGTTTTAGCCGCCGCTCCCGGGAGATCGTACGAATCATTAAGGAAAATGGCGCCGATATGCTCGTCATCGGGGCACATGGACATTCAGGGATCAAAGATTGGTTTTATGGACAGACGATTGATTCAGTACGACATGAATTGAATATTCCTGTGTTAGTAGTAAATGTCTGATTTTCGAAAATGCTAAAATGCTCAAATGCTAATATACCGGATGTGTTGTAAAACTATCAACTATCCGTTATCCTCTAA
>DATINK010000116.1:0-15443 GCA_035474355.1 Chitinophagaceae bacterium
AATAACCGATCAACGGATCCGTGATAGGCATTTTTAAACAAAAGAGCCCGGCCAATATCCTTTTATTACTCTTGTTTGGGATCCTGGTAAAATTCCCGATGTTCCTTCACCCGCATGTAGTGGAGAGAACCGGCGAAGAAAGTTCCCTATTCAGCGCCCTCCTGGATTTTCTCGGGCCCCGCGCGCATTCAGTCCCGGTTCTTTATCCCATCCTGGCATTTGCATTATTATATATACAGGCTGTCATGCTCACGCGTTTCATGAATAACCAGCGTATGATGAGCCCGCCTTCTTATCTGCCCGGGATGGCTTACTTGCTGATCACCTCCCTTTTTCCTGCCTGGAACTTTTTTTCAGCCCCCTTACTGGTTAATACAATATTAATATATGTCCTCTCGGCCCTGCTCAGGATCTATAACCAGCAAAATGTAAAGGGTACTGTATTCAATATCGGCATGGCCATGGGCATCGCTTCCTTTTTGTTTTTTCCTTCCCTGAGTTTCATGATCTGGATATTGTTATCACTGGTGGTGATGCGGCCCTTCCGGGTGAATGAATGGGTACTGTGCCTGGTGGGTTTGACCACCCCTTTTTATTTTTATGCCATTTATCTTTTTATCTCGGAAAGCTGGAGCTGGCATAGGTTGGTACCCCACTTCAGCATCGGGCTTCCCACCCTGGGCCAATCTGCCTGGCTGGCGGGAAGCGCATTCCTGATCGTGGTTCCCTTCCTGGCAGGCGGATATTATGTACAGGATAATCTCAGGAAAATGCTGATCCAGGTAAGAAAGGGATGGAGTTTGCTTTTGCTTTATTTATTGGGCGCCATTTTCATTCCATTCATCAATAGCCAGGACAGTTTTGAAAACTGGGTACTGGCAGGAATTCCCTTTGCGGCATTTCATTCCTGTACATATTTAAATGCCCGCCGGTCCATCTTCCCACTCATTCTTTTCTGGCTCACGATCGCATTTATTATCGGGTACCAGTATTTCGGGCCGAGGTGGTGATGTTTAAGGTTTAAAGTCTAAAGTTTAAAGTTGTTAACCTTAGACTTTAAACCTTAAACTTTAAACTAGGATAAGAATTATATTTGTAAAATAAACCTATAAATGAAATTTGGTGTTGTAGTATTTCCGGGATCCAATTGTGACAGGGACATGCGCGATGCATTGCAGGAAGACCTGGGACAGGAAGTGATCATGCTTTGGCATAAAGAGAGTGATCTCAGCTTATTCAGCACAGAGGATTGCATCATTTTACCCGGTGGATTTTCGTATGGTGACTATCTCCGTTGTGGCGCCATCGCCCGGTTCAGCCCCATGATGCAAAGTGTGATCGGGTTCGCCAATGCAGGTGGAAAAGTATTTGGCGTATGTAATGGGTTCCAGATACTCTGTGAGTCGCACTTATTACCCGGTGCATTATTGCGCAATGCCAACCAGCAATTTGTTTGTAAAAATGTTTTCATCAGAACCCCGGCGGATACTGAGAATGTATGGATGTTGCCTGTTGCGCATGGAGAGGGAAGGTATTATGCGGATGAAACAACACTCGATGAATTAGAAAATACTAACCGCATTATCTATTATTATTGTGATGACCGTGGGAATATTACGGAGCCGGCCAATCCCAATGGTGCAGCAAGAAATATTGCAGGGATCTGTAATGCCGGGAGGAATGTATTTGGCATGATGCCTCACCCGGAAAGGGCCTGCTCGGCCGTATTGGGTAATACGGATGGGAAAGAAATTTTGAAGACTTTACTCATGGCGGAGCAACTGGTATATTGATTATCAGCCACTTGTGAGTATGTGTTTTTAATTTTAACAGGGAGAAATGAATGAAAAGCAGGATTTTTGACATCTAAACTGTACAAAGAAAGATAATGAAGAAGTCGTTGATTTTTATTTGGGTCCTTCTCTCCGCCGGGATCTCTCAAGCCCAGTTGAACCCGGTCAGCTGGACTTTTACCGCCAAAAAGACCGCGAGTAAGACCTATGAAATTCATATGACGGCTACGATGCAAGCCGGCTGGCATTTATATTCACAGACCCAGCCCGAAGATGCCATCGCTATACCTACGACATTTACGCTGAATAATAACCCGCTGATCACGAAAAACGGTAAGATAAAAGAGATCGGTAAAATGCTGGTCTTTCATGATGCCCGCCTTGATATTTCTGCACATCAATACGCTAATACGGTTGATTTTGTACAGGTGGTCAAACTCAAAGCGAATGCAAAGACGAACTTCAGTGGTAACGTGGAGTACCAGACCTGTGACGATAGTAAATGCCTGCCTCCCAAGACGATTGTATTCAATGTCGCACTGAAATAGCGGGAAATTCCACGCAGATCTCATTTTAAAACCAGGACAACCGGATGCGAATTTTTCAACAGGTTTTTCTTCTTCCTATCGTATGCCTGGCTTGTTGTTTTTCTCTTTCTGCACAGGATTCCACAGCGCAATATGATTGGAAAGCTTCATCGAAAAGGATCAACCCCCAACATTATGAATTGGTTTTTGAAACGCCGGGTGTGCAGGGTTGGCAATTATATTCTCCAGACCAGGTATTGATCGATCTGCCATCAGCAGCCATCCATTTCAATGATTCGGCTATTCAAATCATCGCTCCTTTTCAATCCTTTGCTCAGGAATCGACTTTTCAAAGCCCGATTTTTGAACAGAAAGTAAAAGTTTCGGAAGGAAAGACAACCTGGAAAATCAGCATTCAGTTCCCCGCGACCGTTCCTCAAAATTTAATGGGAAAACTGAGCTATAGTTTTGGCAGGAATGATGAATTTAAAACAGAAGAGCTGGCCTTCAGTATTCCCATGGAAGGAGGCGTAGATTCAACCTGGGTACCTCGTATCCCTGCAATTGATATCAATCACCCGGTGAATGACTGTGGGGATGAAGGAACAAAGAACAAGAGTATATTATCTATCTTTTTACTGGGCCTGTTAGGAGGCTTGATAGCTTTGTTGACTCCCTGTGTATTTCCCATGATACCCGTGACGGTTACCTTTTTTACAAAAAAATCAGCTGACCGAAAGAGGAAGGGAATAGGGAATGCCGCTTTATACGGGTTCTTCATTTTCTTCATTTACATTCTTATTACTGTTCCTTTTCATGTTGCAACGAAAACCATTAACCCGGAGATATTCAATAATATTTCGACGAATGTCTGGTTAAATCTTTTCTTTTTTGCCATTTTCATTGTCTTCGCCATTTCCTTTTTTGGATTTTTCGAGATTGTATTACCCTCCCGGCTGGCCAATAAAATGGATTCGAAATCGGGCATGGGAAATATTGCGGGGATATTTTTTATGGCGGGAACGCTGACGATCGTATCATTCTCCTGTACCGGACCCATCTTAGGTACTTTGCTGGCTAATGTTGCTGAACAAGGAGCCTGGCCGCTAACAGTGGGGGCTGCAGGATTTGGACTTGCACTCGGATTGCCATTTGCATTGTTTGCCATGTTTCCCGGGTGGTTACAATCACTTCCTAAGTCCGGTAGCTGGATGACCACCGTTAAAGTAGTGCTTGGATTCCTGGAACTCGCACTGGCCATCAAATTCCTGTCCAATGCCGACCTGGTAAAACAATGGGGTCTGCTGAAGCGTGAAGTTTTTATTGGACTCTGGATATTGATCAGTGTGGCCGCTGTCATTTATTTACTGGGATGGATCCGTTTCCCGCATTCTCCGAAAGTGAAAAAATTCGGGTTGATCCGAATATTGTTCATCCTGTTATTTTCCGGGATGACCGTTTACCTGGTTCCGGGCTTATTCAATACAAAAAAAGCAAACCTGAAATGGATCAGCGGCTTTCCTCCTCCTTTATGTTATAGCATTTACAGTGACCCGGTCAATTGCCGCAAAGGATTAAGACCCCTCGATGATTATAAAACGGCATTAGCAAAAGCGAAAAAAGAAAACAAGCCCCTGCTCATAGATTTTACGGGCTGGGCCTGTGTGAATTGCAGGAAGATGGAAGAAAGTGTATGGACGGACCCTGTAGTCGATGACCTGATGCACCAGCAATTCGTTGTTGTTTCGCTGTATGTTGATGAGAGAAGAAAGCTTCCCATCCTTGAACAGGGAAAAATCAAAACAGAAAGAGGGGATGAAAAAACAATGATCACAGTAGGGGATAAGTGGGCCACATTTCAGACAGAAAATTTTGGGGCTACTTCTCAACCCCAGTATGCTATACTTAGCCCCGATGAAAAAGCGCTGACCAAAACAAAATTTTACACACCCAATCCAAAGGAATTTGTGAAATGGCTGGAATGTGGATTAGAAGCTTCTAAGAAAAATCATCCTTGATATTTTATACCCTTGCCCCCTTTAGGGGGTTGGGGGGTAAAAAAGAAAAGTCCCCGCGGTAAAAACCATGGGGACTTTCAATTTGGTGTCATCCTGTACCCTGAATCCGGTTAGCAAGCAACAGAAATCCTTGTAGGGAACTCTTATTTCCGGCGGCCATACAGGATGACAAGAACCTCAACAGATTTCGCGGTTTTCCGCTATATCCGCATCAAAGAGCAATTTGTTTCTGCACCATCAGTTTGCGTAAGTTGATCAAACCATAACGCATGCGGCCCAGTGCTGTATTGATACTGCAATTGGTACGCGCGGCGATCTCCTTAAAACTCATGTCGGCATAATGCCGCAGGATAATGACTTCACGTTGATCTTCCGGCAGGCGTTGTAACATTTCACGTACCCGGTCATGACTTTGCCTTTTCATCATGGTGGTTTCAGCGCTGTCATCCGCAAAATTCAATACTTCGAAGATGTCTTTGTCCTCACCGTTACGTATCACCGGTGTGCGTTTCACTTTGCGAAAATGATCCACACAAAGGTTGTGCGCGATCCGCATGGCCCAGGGAAGGAATTTACCTTCCTCGGTATAACGGCCGCTCCGCATCGTATCAATGATGCGGATAAAAACATCCTGGAAGATGTCTTCAGCTAAATACTTGTCTTTGACGAGGAAAAGAATAGAGGTATAGAGCTTGTCTTTATGACGAAGCACCAGGGCCTCGAGCGCGTCAAGGTTCCCATCTGTGAATAGATGGATCAGTTCATGGTCGGTTTTTTTCGTAATAGCTTTCATAAACTCCTGCAGGTTTAGGTTATTCCGCCCGGCAATTTCGCTGGGAAGATTTCAATGGATATTGGTGATCAGTAATTGGATTCGAAAAACGGCGTAGAAGTTTATGCGATAGGCGAGTCGAGTTTTTGGTTATTCATGTTTCCGGATATTGGAACACTAAAAATAGAATTTTTCATGAAAAATCCAAACATTTGTCCCCATAAGTGTATAATCGTTTAGCTAAAGAACTGTTAAGGATTTAGACCCAAACCCCTGAGGATAAGCCATTACATTTGCTTTTTGTAACATGGAGAAAACGATAAAAGGGAAAAAACCCTCATCCGGGAAGACCGTAAATTCCGCAAAAAATATCTTTATTAGTGGGGCCCGGGTCCATAATCTGAAAAATGTTTCCGTTGAAATACCCCGTTCCCAACTGATTGTTGTCACGGGTGTGTCAGGATCCGGCAAATCTTCCCTGACCATCGATACCCTTTATGCCGAAGGACAACGACGATATGCGGAAAGCCTTAGCGCCTATGCCCGCCAGTTCCTGAACCGCATGAACAAACCGGATGTGGATTATATCAAGGGCCTTTGCCCGGCCATCGCCATCGAGCAAAAAGTAATCACCAGGACACCCCGGAGTACGGTGGGGAGCATGACCGAGATCTATGATTATCTCCGCCTGCTGTATGCAAGGGTTGGCAAAACCATTTCCCCCATCTCCGGTAAAGAAGTAAAAAAAGATGATGTAACCGATGTTTTGGAAAAGATCACCGAATTGAAAACCGGTGATAAAGTATATATCCTCGCCACTTTCAAACAACATACAAACAGGGAGCCCAGGGAAGAATTGAATATCCTGGTTCAAAAAGGATTTACACGGCTTTATAACCGTAAAACAAAAGAAGCAATAAGAGTAGAAGATATTCTGCCGCTGAGTGATAAAGAACTCCACCAAAAAATATCTGTCAATGCCAGGGATAAGGGAGAACCCCAGGCTTTTATTCTCGTTGACCGGATCGTAGTAAAAGAATTTGACGAAGACGATAAGCACCGGCTTGCCGATTCTGTTGCCACCGCATTTTATGAAGGAGAGGGAGATATGTTCCTGGAAGTGAACGGAGAAAAAATGCTGCACTTTAATAACCGGTTTGAAATGGATGGAATGCAATTTGAAGAACCGGTGCCCAACCTGTTTTCATTTAATAATCCTTTCGGCGCCTGCCCCACCTGTGAAGGCTTCAGCCAGGTACTCGGGATCGATGCAGACCTTGTGATACCCGACAAGCGGTTGAGTGTATATGAAGAAGCGGTAGCACCCTGGAAAGGTGAAAAGTTGAGCTGGTGGAGAGACCAGTTTGTAAAGGCAGCAAAGAAATTTTCCTTTCCCATTCACAAGCCCATTGTTGAACTGACTGCGAAACAATATCAAATGCTTTGGGAAGGAAACGAACACGCTCATGGGATCAACGAATTCTTCAAGGATGTAGAACAACAATTGTACAAAGTGCAATACCGTGTATTGTTAAGCCGGTACCGGGGAAGAACAGCCTGCCCCGATTGTAAAGGGTATCGTTTGCGCAAAGAAGCGCTCTATGTGAAAGTAAACAAACATCATATTGGTGAATTGTGCGAAATGCCCGTGGGCAGGTTAAAAGAATGGTTTGACGACCTTGAAAAAAAATTGAGCGAACACGATCGCCAGGTTGCGAAAAGAATACTGGTGGAGATCGGTCACCGGCTGGATACCTTGTTGAAAGTGGGACTGGGCTATTTGACATTGAACCGGCTTGCCAATTCACTCAGTGGGGGGGAAAGCCAGCGTATCCAACTCACCCGAAGCCTGGGCAGCAACCTTACTAATTCATTGTATATACTCGATGAACCGTCCATCGGTTTACATTCAAGGGATACTGCCAACCTGATCCGTGTATTAAAAGAATTAAAAGACCTGGGCAATACAGTGGTGGTGGTGGAGCATGATGAAATGATGATGCGTGAGGCCGATCATATAATTGATATGGGCCCCTTATCCTCTCACCTGGGCGGGGAAGTGGTGGCGGAAGGAAACTATGAAGAGATCATTGAACAGCCACAGAGTCTTACCGGGAAATATTTATCCGGAAAATTACAGATTGAGCCACCGGCACAGCCCCGGAAATGGAACAGGTCCATAACGATCGAAGGTGCCCGGCAGCATAATCTTAAAAACATTACTGTAACGTTTCCTTTGAATGTATTGTGCGTGGTGGCGGGTGTGAGCGGAAGTGGTAAGACAACACTTGTCAAACAGATCCTTTACCCGGCCATCCAGAAACTGAAAGGAGAATTCGGGGATAAGGCCGGATTGTTTAAATCGATCAGCGGAGATATCGAAAGCCTGGCACAGGTCGAAATGGTGGATCAAAACCCCATCGGTAAATCTTCCCGGAGTAACCCGGTTACTTATATAAAAGCTTATGATGAGATCCGGGAATTGTTTGCCCGGCAACCACTCAGCAAAATGCGGGGATTTCAACCCAAACATTTTTCCTTTAACGTGGATGGAGGACGTTGTGATACCTGTAAAGGAGAGGGCGAACAAATCGTGGAAATGCAATTCCTGGCCGATGTACACCTGACCTGTGAAGTGTGCGGCGGAAAAAAATTCAAAGAGGAAGTGCTGGAAGTTAAATACCATGATAAAAACATCTATGATATTCTTGAATTGAGTGTGGATGAAGCACTTTATTTCTTTGCGGAAGAAAGAAGCCTGGTAAAAGCGATCCAGCCCCTGAGTGATGTGGGCCTGGGCTATATTAAACTGGGTCAATCTTCGGCTACACTTTCCGGTGGTGAAGCCCAAAGAGTGAAACTGGCATCTTTCCTGGGCAAGACAAGACCCAATGGAAATAAGTTCCTTTTTATTTTTGATGAGCCTACTACGGGATTACACTTTCATGATATACGTAAACTGCTGGATTCCTTTCATGCATTGATTGAACAGGGCCATTCAATACTTGTCATTGAGCATAACCTTGACATTATAAAAAGTGCAGACTGGGTCATTGAACTGGGACCAGAAGCCGGGGATGATGGTGGCGAACTTGTCTATGCCGGAAAACCTGCCGGTTTGAAAAAGGTCGCGGCTAGCCGTACCGGTAAGTATATGTAAACCGTAATTTTCCCACATTCTCCGTTTAAATTCCAGAATTCAAGTGAGACCACTTGCTTAAGTGAAAACACTTAGCTACTTTTAATAGAGCATTCAAGATCCAATAGTTATGAAACACAGGTGTGTGTTGCAGGGGAAAAACCATCTTTATCCGACATTCTCGGCAACAGGAACAATGCATCTTCCTGTATTCATCACTATTCATTTTTCGTCATTAGCCATCGTCATCACTTCTTCGTACCCTGGAGAAAACGCGGTCATGCATGAACCATGTTATATGGAGCATGTAAAACTAAAACCATCCGTAAAACTCTATTCATAATGAGAAAATCATTTCAGGGTATAAAACTTTTCGTGTTTTTATCGCTGGCCCTTACACTGCAAGCAGCTGCCCAACCCTGGACCTATGACTTTGGTACAGGTACCGGTTCTTACAACACCGCGTCTGGTGTCAATACCAGTTTCTTTACATCAACACCATCAGGTGGCGGTACCTATCGCATTCGATGCGGTACTACTCCCGGGACAGGATTTGTGCTGGCCAACCCCGGCACATCGTTGGGTACAGGAACAGAATTGCAGATCAACAATGCAACAGGTACCAATCCTAATAAACTTACCGTATATGGCTGGGGTAGCGCAACCACACTATCTTATCTTAAATTAAAACTAAGAACGACTTCAACCGGGAATGGAGTTGTAGCTATTATTCTCGGAGACGGAGGCACGAATGCTTTCCAGGATGCTATTGATTATTCAACCAGCGCCTGTTATAATGCCAGTCTTGCATTACTGGAGATCACCTATTCAGGTGGTGCCATTAGCACTGTAAAGAACAGGATATCCGGGAGCTTTAATACGATTGCCTCTTCCGGTATCACCAAAGATGGTGACCAGTTGATAGAAATTTATGGAAATAATGCAGCTACCTGTACGGCCTACGGGAAATCCGGCAATAACAAACTCAACGCCCAGTCATGGGACCTCTGGGTAGACGGAACAAAGATATCTCCAGCAGGAGGATTTGCTGTTGCAGGTACACTTGCAGCAGGCACCAATTTGAACGGCTTCGGATTATTCGCACAAGGCAGTACGGGCAATGCTGCAAATACGTATGTTGATGACCTTGATTATTCAAATTCTTTACCAACTACAACTGCCCCACTGCTGACCACCACCTGCCCGCTGACGCTTGCTTTTGGCAGTTCAACTTTGGGTGTTGCAACAGCTAGCCAGACCTTTAATTTATCGGGAACGAATTTAACAGGCTCGCCCGGGAATATTACTGCCACAGCTTCCAATACCGATTTCCAGGTATCCAGTGATAATAGTACATGGGGCCCTACTGCAACTATACCGTATGCATCAGCAACACTGACAGCAACTCCTGTTTATGTGAGGTTCGTGGCCCAGGCCACAGGTGCAAGAACAGGTACCGTTACTTTTAGCGGAGGAGGTGTTACTACTGCAATTCCAGTCGTTGATCTTACCGGGACAGGTACGATTTTGGCGAATGGTGATTTTTTATCGTCACAAACAGGAAACTGGGGTACCGCTTCAACATGGATAAAAGGACTTTCCGGTACTTCTGTCACATTTACCAATGCCAGCACGGCCGTAACGGGAGTGAGTACAAACTTTTTAACTCAATTAGCAGTGAATGATGTGTTGGTGCTGCAAACTTCTTCTTCGACGGTGAGGGGAACGGTTCAATCGATAACGGATAATACACACCTTGTACTGGCCGTGGCAGCATCTGCCACAGCAAGCGGGCCTTATGGAAAGCAAGTGAGCCCCACTTCAGCTGACGGTACGATAGCGATTGTAAACGGTCATACTGTTTCTGTAGCAGCTGATGTTACCGTAGACGAAATGACCATCTATGCCGGAAGCCAGGTGACGATCAATGCCACGAAAACGCTTACACTCGCAAATGCATCCGGTATCGATATAAATGTAAATGGCAACCTCGTCATTGATGGAACACTGACCATGAATGCGTCGACCGACCTCCTTGAAAGTATAACGGGAACAATAACCATATCCTCTGCAGGGAACCTTACTGCAAACGCGGTTGGGACATCCGCCTTTCTTGATATTAGCGGTGCACTGAATGCAAGCGGTACTATTACAACCGGGCGGGCCAGTGGAGGTGATATTTTAATACTGAGAAGCGGTTCGAATACATTATTATCCGGATCTGCTGTTTGGAATATAGCACAACACGCAAATGCGCTGGTAACATTAGCAACCGGGGCCACACTTGAAATAGGTGCCAACGCCGTGATCAATGGCATCGGGGATTTTGTCAGCGAAACAGGTTCCACGATCAGGATCGCATCCGCGGATGGCATTGCCGCTTCGGGTACCAATACCGGAAACATTCAAAACACAGGCGGCACACGGACATTCACAACCGGCGGTAATTATACATATAATGGCACCGTTGCACAGGTAACGGGCGGAGGATTACCCACGACTGCTATAACCGGAACAATAAGGATATCAAATACAACAGGTGTAACACCCTCCAACGATATCATCGTCGATGGTGCAGGGATTCTCGTGATCAGTGGATACCTGACACCGACATCGGGCCAGGTAATGAGTGGCACGGGCACTTTAACGGGAAGCGGAACAGCAAAGGTTACCCGGACCGGCTCCGGTGCATTCCTGAATCAATATACACATACTACTAAAACGCTCACCAGTCTCACAATTGAATATGCCGGCGCCTCATCGCAAACGATCGGCGCAAATACTTTCGGAGGAATCAAGATCAATAATGCGGGCGGGGTATCACTGGATGCAGCCGTCACAGTAAATAATACTTTGACGTTGACGAACGGGATTTTAACAACGACAGGATCTAACCTGCTGACGTTGATTGCCGGTGCGACTACTTCCGCATCCTCAAATTCTGCATTTGTAAATGGTCCCGTGAAAAAAGCGTTTAGTGCTGCCGAAACATTTATTTTCCCGATCGGGGCTACGGGTACAGGTGATGAGCCATTAACTGTTGGCGGTGCAACTGCCGGGGATGACTTTACTGCTGAATATAAAAGATCTTCTGCGGCTGCGATTGATCCCGATGTTAATTCCCCCATCCATCATGTGGGGGCCTGTGATTATTGGACCCTGGCAAAGAACTCCGGGGGCGCTACCAGTGTAAGTGTCACTTTATCCTGGGACGTAAGCAGCCCCTGCAATGGAACTCCTTATATCAATAACCTGTCTTCATTAACAGTGGCGCACTACAACAGTGGTGCTTCTTATTGGGAGGAAGCAGGAACAGGTGGACCTTCAACAACCGGGAATACGACCGCAGGAACAGTTACCCGCACAGGTGTATCTGTTTTCAGTCCTTTTACGATTGCAGGTACAACTGCAGGTCAAAACCCTTTACCTGTTAAATTCGGAAGTATCAGGGGATATGCTAAGAATAATGGAATCCAGGTAGACTGGACAGTTTATACGGAAGATAATGTCGATCATTATGAAGTAGAGCGGGCAGCTGATGGAAGACAGTTTCAAACAGTAGGATCCGTGATTTCCCGGAATAGTACGATCCAGACAGATTATCATTTCTTTGATGCGGCCCCACTGCTGCGGGATAATTTTTACAGGATAAAGAATGTTGATATAGACGGGAAGTTCAGCTATAGCAATATCATCCGTGTCAGCCCCGCATCACAGGTAAACATATTAAGTATTTATCCTAACCCCGTTCAAAACGGAAGCCTGAACTTCCAAACACCTGATCCGGGAAGAGGCATTTATAATGTAAAAGTGATCAATAATAATGGACAGGTGATATATACAAGGGAATTCAATCATGCAGGTGGCGACCTGAGCCAGGCAATTCAATTGCCATCGGGTATAAAAGGAGGGCTTTATTACCTGCGCCTGGAAAGTGAGACCAGCAACTTCCAGAAAGTATTTGTAGTACAATAGATACTAATTGCTTTTTTCTATAACAGGGAGCCGGGGACGGCTCCTTTTTTTTATTTATATTTAGAAACGCCAAATTGTTTTACTTATGAAAAAGCTTTTCCTTTTTTTCACCCTGTTGCTGGTGATCACTCATTCATTGAAAGCCCAGCCAACTACAACTGATAACAAGGAATTAAGTGATCTCCTCACTGATTTTTTTGATGAAGGGATCAAATTATCGCCGGTGAATGCTACCAGTATCGGGGATAACCGTTATAATGATAAACTCCCGGCAGAATTCACGGATAGTTACAGGAAATGGATGAAAGATTTTTACAACGGCTACCTGGTGGCACTTGGAAAATTCAAAAGAGATGACCTGAATGATAATGATAAACTTAACTACGATATTTTTAAATGGAGACTGCAAACCAGCCTGGAAGGATTATCATTTAGTGACAACCGGATACCTTTCACTCAATTTGGCGGAGCCCCGCTCACCATAGCCCAGTTTGGAAGCGGAACTGTAGTGCAGCCTTTCAAAACTGTAAAAGATTATGATAACTGGATCAGTCGTGCAAAAGCATTTACAATATGGGCAGACAGTGCGATCCTGTATTTCAGGAAAGGGATCACTGAAAAGATCGTTCTGCCAAAATCACTCGTTGTGAAAATGATCCCGCAAATGGAAGGATTTGTAACCACAGATCCTGAAAAATCTGTTTTCTATGGACCGGTTAAAAACATGCCGGCTGATTTCTCTGAAGCAGATAAAAAAAGGCTTACCAATGCATATATCAACCTGATCAAAGAACAGATCGTTCCGGCCTATCAAAAACTGGCCAGTTTCCTGAAGAATGAATACCTGCCACAGTCCAGGTCCAGCAGTGGTATCGGTTCCTTACCGGGCGGCGAAGCCTGGTATAATTTTAATCTCCGGCAGACTGCTACGGTGAACAAGACGGCTGATGAATTATTCAATACCGGGCTGGAGGAAGTGAAAAGGATCAGGACTGAAATGGAAAAAGTAAAAACAGAAGTTGGATTTACGGGAGACCTGAATGCATTTTTTGATTTCATGAAGACCGATCCGCAGTTCTATCCATATAAAACGCAGGAAGAAATTGTTAAGGCATACCAGGCCATAGGGGAGAAAATCACTCCCAACCTGCAAAGACTGTTTTTACATGCTCCGAAAACGGCTTTTGAGATCAGGCCTACAGAAGCTTTCAGGGCTGCCACTTCAGCTGCCCAATACAACGCTGGTCTTGCCGATGGAAGCCGCCCCGGAATTTTTTATGTGCCGATCGTGGATCCGTCAAAGGTTCCCGTACGGGAAAGCTTATTCATTCATGAAGCGATCCCCGGCCATCACTACCAGATCATGTTGCAGAGAGAAAATGAAAAACTTCCTTCCTTCAGAAGATATAGCTCATTCACTGCTTATGCGGAAGGTTGGGGCCTCTATTGTGAAAGCCTGGGAAAGGAACTGGGATTGTATACGGATCCTTACCAGTATATGCGCGCTTTGGGAGATGAGATCCACAGGGCCATACGGCTGGTGGTCGACCCGGGCATTCACGCAAAGGGATGGAGCAGGGAAGAAGCGATAAAATATATGATGGAAAATGAACCCATCAGCGAACCGGCAGCTACTGCGGAGATCGAAAGATATATGGCGATACCCGGCCAGGCCATCGCTTATAAAGTGGGTGCTCTCAAATTGCAACAACTCAGGGCCAAATACAGCAAACAGCTCGGTAAGTCTTTTAATATTGCCAGGTTCCACGATGAAGTACTGAAAGATGGCGCGATGCCTTTGAATATCCTGGAAAAAAAGATGGATAAATGGGTAAAGAAAGGCGGCAAATAATTTGATGACCGCAGAAAAAAAGCCGCCTTGTGGGCGGCTCGCATTCTTGGGGTTTATGACGGTTATGAAGTTAAAATCTTATGCCCAGGCAAATTCCAGCCCTGATCCCTGCCCAGGGCCCATGTAATTCCATGGTTGCTCCATTTGCATTCACGGTTACTGTTTTTCTCGTCAAAGGAATATCGATGTCTTCTAATTGCTGGCGAATATCATCCTGTTCATCCGCATCCAGGGGTTGGCTGGAGATACCGGTGAAAACGCCATTGCCGGCTCCATAATGGGGGCCGAATATCCACCAGTCAAGACAAATATGTTTTCCCAATGTGAACTGCGAACCGAACAGGATCCCGCCTGTATTACTTTTTAGTTTACCGGAGAGGGTAATGGTACCCTGGTTCATCAGCGCATCTTCATAGGTAAATTCCAGGTTATTGGTTTCAAAACTTGCATAGCGATAGAACGCCGCGATATAAAACCCTTTTCCCCAGCCTTTTTTTCCCAGGTAAAGCCTGGCTTCAGGTGTGAAAGCCATATTACTCATCCTGAATTTTTCGATCACGTCTTTTGTATCCGGGTCATCCCCGACAGCATCCAGTATCAAAGATTTAAGGGGAATGGATGTGGAAGGCATGGTGCGGAAGGAAGCACCTACAGAAATGCGTTTTGTAAGGACCTTTTCATATTGAACAGAATAATTCTTTAAGGCAATAGCTGTCAGGTTGATCTTGATGAGGTTTGTTGCGTGCAGGGCTTTGGGAGATGGGTCGCTCGGGGTATTTTCTTCCTGGCTGTTCAGGTTCAGGTTTCCCTGTCCTGACATCGTCAACGAAATACAAAACAGCGCTACAGGAATCATGACTAGTTTTCTGGAAATCATAAAAGGATTTTAAGTGGCTTAATATAGGTTTCTACAGCGGGCTTTGAGTAATCAAAGGTTCGGTGAACAGGTCACAAAATTGATAAGAGAATTTCGTTTGGGCAAGGGGGAATCCCGCTACCGGGGTTCGTAGTTTTACCAATAAAAAGGCTTCGGAGCAATTTATATGGCAACGATCATGAGCTGGCTGTCACGATCAACGCAATTTGTCCAATGTCTTAACCAGTTTTTCATCATGCCAAATACCCCTGGCCGCCATGATAAAGCCGCCCAGGATGGCAAATACAAAAAGGCAGGAAAGAGAAACGGAGCCTGTCTGAAATTTTTTTATTTGTGTAAAATAAATGATGATAAGAAGTGCAGATAAACCAATTCCTGCATAACAAAGTTTCAGTTGAAGTTTACGGTCCTTATATAAAAACACGGCGATCCCGGCAAGGATCAGTGCGGCCGCAGTAAATACAACAAGAAAGAAAGAACTTCCTCCATC
>DATINK010000117.1:0-5988 GCA_035474355.1 Chitinophagaceae bacterium
CTGAACTGGCCAGCAATGGGGCACATGAAGGAACCAACAGGTTTGAATATGGTGAGCAGGACCTGAGATCCGAAACAAGTATACAAACCGATGCGGCTATTGAAATTGGAAGTCCCCACGTTTCATTTAACGCAAGCATCTTTTTTAATCCCATCAAAAATTTTATTTATTACCGGAAACTCCAGGCTGCTGGCGGAGGCGATTCAATCATCGTAGATGGATCTGAAACTTTTTTTGCTTTCCGGTTCAACCAGGCCAATGCCAAATTATATGGTGCTGAATTCAACCTGGACATTCATCCGCATCCGCTTGACTGGCTGCATTTCAATAACACTTTTTCCTTTGTCCGCGGCATGTTGAATGAAGAACAGGATGGAAGTAAAAACCTGCCCTTTATTCCTGCAGTAAGGTTGATCGATGTTCTAAGAGCAGATTTTGCAAAAAAAGGAAAATCATTTAAAAACGGTTTTATTCAATTTGAGCTGGATAACACATTTAAACAGAGCAAGCCTTTTACCGGATTTAACACAGAAACAGAAACTCCGGGATATAGCCTGATCAACGCAGCGATCGGTGGTGATTTTGTAAGTAAGGATAAAACATTATTCAGTTTGTTTTTCACAGCCAATAATATCGGTGATAAAGCATACCAAAATCATCTTAGCCGTTTAAAATATGCCCCCGAAAACCTGGTCACGGGTAGAACAGGAGTGTTCAATATGGGAAGAAATTTCTGTTTTAAAGTAAATGTTCCTTTTTCTTTTGTTACCAATTAGTTTTTAGTGATTAGGGCAACAGGGTCGTTTGCATTTACGGCCCTGTATTTTATCCGTACCTGTTTAATTGTAAGTGTTTGTTCATATTATGAATGAAAGCCTGCTGTCCATATTAAAGCGTTACCGAATAAATATTACCAGGGCCAGGCTGGATATACTGGAGATATTTATTCAATCGAAAGAAGGGTTATCACATAATTATTTCGTCAAAGAATCCGGCCGGAATTTAGACAGGGTCACCGTTTTCAGGACTCTGAAATTATTTGTTGCAAAAAAGATCGTTTATATGGTTCCGGCACCGGACCGGGTTAATCGTTATATTTTTAACCCGGAAAGAACGGGCATACGACTGAATTTTATTTGCGGGGTATGCAAAAAGGTTTTTCCACTGGAATCGAATATCCATCCTGAAATCAGGTTACCGGATGGATTTCGAAAACAGAATATGGAAATTACGATCAATGGCATTTGTGTAAACTGTAAGGCCACCAATTAATGACTTAACATTCAGGCAAACTCAGCGGCACATTGACAGCTAAACCACCCTCAGCAGTTTCCTTGTATTTATTATCCATATCCCTCGCAGTATCCCACATGGTCTTGATGACACCGTCAAGAGAAACTTTCGCAAAATCTGGTGCACTTTGCAGCGCTAACTGAGAAGCAGTGATCGCTTTGATCGCTCCCATGGTATTTCTTTCAATGCAGGGGATCTGTACCAGTCCCCCGATCGGATCACAGGTCATTCCCAGGTGATGTTCCATCGCAATTTCTGCCGCCATCATGGCTTGTCGCTGTGTTCCACCCATACATTCGGTTAATGCTGCGGCAGCCATGGCAGAAGAAACCCCAATCTCAGCCTGGCAACCACCCATGGCAGCGGATAACGTTGCGCCTTTCTTGAATATGCTGCCTATTTCCGCAGCTGTCAATAGGAATTGAATGATCTTTTCCTGCATATTCAGGTGCGGAGTGAATGTTATATAATATTGAAGCACGGCAGGAATCACACCCGCAGCTCCGTTGGTAGGCGCTGTGACGACCCTCCCAAATGATGCATTTTCTTCGTTTACTGCCAATGCAAAACAACTCACCCAATCTAAAATGTATTTGAAATCGTTTCCGCCGGATCGAATGGCCTGCACCCATGATTCATAGTCTTTATATGGCTTGCCGGCTAATAGTCTTTTATTCAATTCAGACGCCCGCCTCCTGACGTTTAATCCGCCCGGGAGTGTCCCTGACTGGTGACAACCACGATAAATACATTCACTCATCACTTTCCAGATCTTCTGTATCCCTTCATTCGTTTCTTTTTCATTTCTCCAGGTCAATTCATTTTCCATTACGATCTCGTGGATCGACATACCTGTCTTGATACACCAATGTAAAAGATCATCCGCCGTGTTTACAGGGAATGGAAGGGGTCCATTCGCGGATGCGTTTTTATCTTCCCCTTCTTTTACAACAAATCCGCCACCCACTGAATAATAAGTAGCGGCGATCGATTCACCATTTTTCAATGTCACCAGGAAAGTCAGCGCGTTCGGATGAAAGGGAAGGGATTCGGTCATTAAGAATTCAATATCCACGGATGGATCAAATGGAACTTCATGGCGTCCTTTTAAAACAATCGTCTTCATCGATGCGATGTCCCGGATCTTTGCATGGATCTGGTCAACCGCAAAAGTTACCGGGTCTTCTCCTGCCAGTCCCAGCTGAACGGCGATATCCGTACCATGTCCCTTCCCGGTTTTGGCAAGTGACCCATATAATAAAATCCTTATACCAGTTACTTGCGATAATTGATTATTGTCTTCCAGGGATTGCAAAAATCTCTGCGCGGCCCTCCAGGGGCCAAGTGTATGGGAGCTAGATGGACCTACACCAATTTTGAGAATATCGAAAACGGAGATCGCTTCGTGAGACAATTTTTCCTATTTCATGCAAAGTTACTATCGCCGAGACTAATGTTAAATGCTAAGTTTTAGATGTTAAATAAAAACAATATCGGCAAATCCATATAACATCTGGCATTTGACATTTAAAATCCAATGACGAAGTCATTGAACGTCGATCAATTCAATTTCAAAGTAAATAACGGAGTTGGGGGGAATCACTCCGAGTCCACTGCAACCATAACCCAGTGCAGAAGGAATGACCAATTTGATATAGCCACCCTTACGTATCAACGGTAACCCGATCTTCCAGCCATCAATGACGTCTTGCAGGGGTATGACAACGGGCGCTGCCGTTTGCTGATCGAAGACCGCATTAGTAGATGCCAGTTTGCCGGTATATTTCACCGTGACTGTGGAGGTTGCTGTTGGAGCTGTTCCGCTGCCCGGGGTAATCACCTGGTAATATAACCCGCTGCTATGTGCGGTTGCGGTGATGCCGTTGGAACCCACATAAGCGAGGATCTGAGCTTGTTCATCTACCGGGGCAACATCCTTACATTCATGATCCCTGATACAGGATTGATTTCCACAGATACAAAAAGAAAGGGTGACAAAAATGAGGAGATATTTCATAAGCAAATATAACGATGTATTTATTCCTTATTCTTACTCAGCAGCTCCCTGTAATGCTGTTCATTCAGATCCCATCTGTGCCGGGCAGAAAAAATGACCACAAAGACCACTATAGAAAGAATGGCGATCAATAAGACGACAATGATGGAGGGATCAGCATTCAGCATCATTTCAGCTCTTTTATACCAGCCGGAAAAAAAATTGATAAATATCGCCATGGCAAGTAAAACACCCAGGGGCAGACCAACGGATAATTGACGAAACACTTTTTTTTTCCGGAGCCGGTTGGCTTCCCAATAACGAATAAATTCAGTCTCTTCCGTCGACAGCATAAAAATCCGGGATTTTACCCTCCCCGGGGGAAACAAAGGTAAATCCCTGCCCTGACTCCTCTTGACACAGCGGTCCAAAATATTTATCTTGTCGGACTAAACTCCCCAGGCTTTGAAATTAGCCCCCGTCCTGGCTGAATACCTGATTACCAATAAGCGACTTGACCTGCCGGGTCTGGGAACCTTTCTATTGGATCCGCTCGTGATCACCGATTACGAGCAAACGAAACATGGAAAGCCTGAAAACATGGCCGGCGTAAGTTTTGAGAATAATCCGGGCATAAAGGAAGAGAAAGAACTGATCGAATTTATTTCGTCCCGTACCGGAAAGATGAAGGCGCTGGCTTCGGCTGATCTTGACAGTTATTTACAGCTAGCCCAGCAATTCCTGAATATTGGCAAACCCTTCCTGGTAGAAGGAATCGGAAGCCTGGTAAAAACACAATCGGGCAGGCTGGCATTTGCCGCCGATGAACTAACCCAGGAAAAGATAAAAGAATACTCACACCGCGAAATAACCGCCACTTCTTCTTCTGAAGAATCCTTTAGTCGGTTCGAATCAGAGAATAAAAAAATGAAATGGCGCAAACCCGTTGTCTTCGGGCTGATCATCGTAGGCATCTTACTCGCGATATGGGGCGGCTATACTGTTTACAGGAAAACCAGTGGTAAGAAAACTACACCGGTAACAGAAGATAAAAAAGATAAGGTGATACCTCTCGTTTCGATCCCGGACACGACCCACCAGGTGATTACTGACTCCGTTACGAACGCTGTTCAGGTGGGTGATTCAGGCAATTTTAAATTCGTCATCGAAGAAGCAGACGAAAAAAGAGCTTTTGAGAGATATACAAAACTGAAAACCTACCAGTGGAATATTCATATGGAAACCCATGACTCCCTCCGTTATAAACTTTTTGTGATGATCAGAGCCGCCGTCTCCGATACATCACGCATGATTGATTCTTTGACTGCGCTGAACGGGAGAAGGGTGTATATTGAATATTAAGATAAAGCCTGGTTACCGAAGGAAGGCCCGGGAGTAAATCTTACTTTTGCAGCCAAATCTTTGACATATTTATGAAGAGAACGATTAAGTACTATCGTATCCTTTGGCTTAGATACGATCTGCCTGCCGGGCTATCTGTTTTTCTTGTCGCGCTACCGCTTTGCCTGGGAATAGCACTGGCTTCCGGTGCCCCTTTATATGCAGGATTATTATCGGGTATTATTGGGGGCTTGATGGTATCACTGATCAGCGGTTCAAATCTTGCTGTCTCCGGGCCTGCAGCAGGTTTGACGACCATTGTTTCCGCCGCTATCATTTCATTTGGTGATTATAAAGTTTTTCTACTCTCCGTTATTGTTGCGGGCTTATTCCAACTCCTGCTTGGAATATTGAAACTTGGAACGATCGCCAATTATTTTCCCTCTGCTGTTATCAAGGGAATGCTGGCAGCCATAGGCATTCTTCTCATTTCAAATCAAATTCCCATCGCCTTGGGATATGATCAACCGGATTTTTGGAGCAGTGGTTTTCTAAAATTGTTTTCAGCAAAAAATATTGCCGGGAACCTTAGCATTTTCAATCAGCATATCACCAGCGGAGCTATTCTTATCACCGTTATTTCTCTGATTATCCTTATCCTGTTCCGGCAAACATTCGCAAAAAAATTAAAATTCATTCCCGCACCATTGTTAGTAGTGGCCGCAGGCATACTTGTAAACATTTTATTTACTTCTACTGCTTCGACCTATTCATTGAAGCCGACTCAATTAGTAAACATACCAGCTAATCTTTTTGCGGACATTTCGTTACCAGATTTTTCAAAAATATTTTCTGCAAGTGAAATCTGGAAAGACGGTATCATTATTGGGCTTCTTGCGACACTTGAAACCCTTCTATGTATCGAAGCCATTGACAAATTAGACAAACGCAACCGCATTACTCCCGTAAATCGGGAGCTCATAGCCCAGGGTATCGGTAATATGACCTGTGGTTTTTTGGGGGCTATACCCATGACCGCCGTAGTCGTGAGAGGCGCCGCCAATGTAGATGCCGGAGCCAGAACAAAACTCTCTGCCTTTACACATGGACTTTTTCTTTTGCTGGCGGTCCTGTTTGTTCCCTTTTTACTTAACAAAATCCCATACGCATCCCTGGCGGCTATTCTACTATTTACGGGTTACAACCTGGCCAGACCCAAACTTTTTCGCAACATGTGGAGCCTGGGTTGGAAACAATTTCTGCCATTCATCATTACCATCATTTTTATTCTTGCAACCGATCTGCTGATCGGTGTATGTATCGGGCTCCTGATTTCAGTCTTTTTTATCATTCGAAAT
>DATINK010000118.1:0-1902 GCA_035474355.1 Chitinophagaceae bacterium
GATTTCACAGGCTTATGCCTTCAGGCGGGCCATGAGTTCGTTGTCTATCTTCTTAAACAAATGAAATGGCTTGTAAGTTCTCCAATTATCCAGTTCCATCAGTTCCACATACCGGTTCAGGCGGGCCCTTTTAAAATCGTATTGTGTTTGTTCCGGCATGTTCAGGCAGACCACCCAACCATTTTCTTCCGATATTTCGTCGTATAACTCTTCATAATAATCCGTGCCGTCACTGTGATAGTTGAGTACGTTTTCGGCGATCAGCACAAATTTATGGATACCTTCATACATGAATTTTTCCAGCACTTCCCGCTTCAGTTCCATGATATCGTTCTCAATGGCGTCGTTCCATTCACCGATCAATTCGATGACGGCATATTTTTCATCATAATCCGCCAGCAGCACTTTTAAGTAAAGGGTTTTGCTTCCGAATTCATCCCATTGGGGATGGATGAGATAATTGTATACACTTTGGGTGAATTCAAACTCGGAATAAGTTCTTCCATGAAAGGGCGACCGGTCATCCTCCTCACTCGTATAGATATGCCTCCAGTTATAAAAAGGCTCAATATTGTGCATACGCAAGCTCTCCGATGCAAAGATAAACCGGGAGCCAAATTATTGAAGTAAGAAAGACCTTAAATCTTCATAATTTTTATTTATGCACAGGGCTTTCTTTTCTTTTGAAAATAATCCCGTTAAATAGATGGGAATTTCAATTTTTTTCCCTATTATTTTTTCCACCGCATCAGGGAATTTAACAGGGTGCGCCGTTTCCAGGAATATTCCTTTCCTGCCGGGGTTTGCCTGTATAAAATGTTCGAGACAAACCCATCCTACGGCACCATGGGGATCGGCTGTATAGCCGGTATCCAGGTGTATTTTCCTGATCGCCTCGATGGTATCTTTATCATTAACACTTTCAGCGCTCAATTGTTTTTTGAGTGAGCCCAGGTCATGCTGAAAGATCTCCATGATCCTTGCAAAATTACTGGGATCTCCTACGTCCATAGCGTTGGAAAGCGTAGTCACTGCATGTTTGGGAGCCAACTTACCGGTCTGCAGGTACAGGGGTATTACATCATTTGCATTACAGGCTGCAATAAAATGCGAAACGGGTAAACCCGATCTCCAGGCAAGCAAACCCGCGCATATATTTCCAAAATTCCCGCTGGGCACACTGAATACAGGTGGATTGGATGTATCGGGCCATTGCTTCCAGGCCAGGAAATAATAGAACTGCTGCGGGAGCCAGCGGGCAACATTGATCGAATTGGCGGAACTGAGAAAAAGTTTTTTATTCAATTCTGCATCAGCAAAAGCCTTTTTAACCATTGCCTGGCAATCGTCAAATGTCCCTTTCACTTCCAATGCATGAATATTTTTTCCGAGGGTGGTGAGTTGCTTTTCCTGTACAGAGCTTACTTTACCGGAGGGATATAGGATCACCACATTGATTCCTTCCACATCATAAAACCCATTGGCTACTGCGCCTCCTGTATCGCCGGAGGTAGCAACGAGTATAGTAATGGTCCGGCCGCTACTTCTATCGACCTGACCTATAGTCGTAGCGGTCGGACCATTCTTCACAAAATATCCCAAACAACGACTCATAAACCTTGCCCCCACATCTTTAAATGCCAGGGTGGGTCCATGAAATAATTCAAGGGAAAAAATATTTTCGTTAAGTGGGTGAAGCGGTATTGGAAAATTCAGCGTTTCTTTTACGATTGAAAACAACTGGTCCGGCGGGATCGTATCACCTACATAGGGTTGAATCACCCTGTAAGCAATTTCATGATCAGGGATGGATGCTATTTCATGAATAAGTTCTCTGTCTGCAATGGGTATTTCAGCGGGAATATATAATCCTTTGTCAGGTGCCTGGCCTTTGATTGTGGC
>DATINK010000119.1:0-10750 GCA_035474355.1 Chitinophagaceae bacterium
GGTGCTTCGGACCTGCCCATCAACGATCCTTCAGAGAACCTTCCGTTCTGAAACTGATTTTTAAAGCAATAACTTTGGAGCCATGTAATGCTGGTTTGGCCGGCGTTTTACATCCTGGCCCTTTCTATTTGGGAACAGGTATACCCGATCACCAAAAAACCATGCGTGGACCCTTTTCCTGCATTTAATTACTTCGCGGATCTTTTATCAATTGAATGGTTAGTTGCAAACCCCAACAGCACAACCCTGCTGGTTGTCATGCTGGTGATCCTCCTGTTACTGACATTTACTATTTCGGGTGCTGAAGTGGCTTTGTTTTCATTGAACAGCAAAGACGTGAATATGCTGAAAACAAAACAAACTGCCCCTGCGCGCCGGATCGTTCAATTACTTGATGAACCCAAGGAAGTATATGCAACGCTATTGATAGCAGGGACTTTTGTGAATATCTGCATCATCATTCTGTCGAATTACCTCATTGGCCAGTTTATATCTTTTGAAAAAACCGGCTTCCTGGTTGAGCTGCTTTCCAAAGTGCTGGTGATCGCATTCGTCCTGGTTTTTTTTGGAAAAGTATTGCCTAAGGTCTGGGCCACTCAGAATAATCTTCGTTTTGCTTATGGCTCATCGTTCGTCATAGAGTCCCTGCATTTGATATTGAGAAGGATCAGCCGGTGGACCGTATCCGTGGCCGAAGGCATTGGGAAAAAAATGGGGGCACACAGGCTGGAGACCATGAGTATACAGGAACTTGACGATGCCATCGACATTAAATCAGATGCTGAAGCCTCCCCTGAGGAAAAAAGCATCATGAAGGGCATCGTGAAGTTTGGAAACATCTCCGTAAAACAGATCATGCGGACCCGGTTAGATATTAACGGGCTTGATTACAGCACTTCTTTCGGAGAACTGATCAAAAGAGTGGAAGAATTGCATTATTCAAGACTGCCTGTTTTCAAGAATAACCTGGATGAAGTGGTTGGTATTCTATATACCAAGGACATGATTGCCCGGCTGGGGGAGACGGATGAATTTGACTGGCACCCACTCATGCGCCAGCCTTATTTTGTTCCTGAAACAAAACTCATAGAAGATCTTTTAAAAGATTTTCAGCAGAAACATACCCATTTTGCCGTTGTTGTGGATGAATTCGGAGGAACCAGCGGTATCGTTACCATGGAAGATATTTTAGAAGAAGTGATTGGGGATATCCGGGATGAGTTTGACGAAGAAGAAAGCGGGAACCGCAAACTGGATGAGTACAACTATGTTTTTGAAGGTAAAACCATGCTACATGATGTATGCAAGACCATGCGCCTGCCCAGGGATACCTTCGACACGGTGAGGGGAGAAAGTGAATCCCTGGCAGGACTTATTTTGGAGCTAAACGGAGAGTTTCCGCGACAGGATGCCGTCATCCCTTGCGGCGATTTCGATTTTACGATCATGCAAACCGATAATACACGGATTCAATTAGTAAAAGCGACTATCAAACCAAGAGAAGTAAAAACATGAGGAATCAGTTCAATGAAATAGCCTCCCCCATACCCCCTCCAAAGGAGGGGGTTAACGTCATTAGTCTCCCCCTTTGGGGGAGATTTAGAGGGGGCCAAATGATTGTATTGGTTTATGGCCTATTGTTTATTGTTATGTTGTCCTGTAACGACAATTATACCGTAGGCAAGAAGAAAGGATATTTCAGGATTGATTTTCCGAAAAAAGAGTATAAAGTGTTTGATGAACCGGGCTATCCCTATACTTTTCAATACCCTGCGTATGCGAATATTTTAAAGGACACCAGTTTTTTCGAAGACAAGCCCGAGAATCCCTGGTGGATCAATATCGACCTGCCGCATTTTTCGGGGAGGATCTATATCAGTTATAAAGAGATCGGCGGCCGGCACAAGATCGATTCATTAGTGAAAGATGCTTTTACGATGGCGTATAAAAAACACGTCGATATTGCTACGGGTATAAAAGACAGCCTGATGAAAACACCTAATGGAGTGGAAGGCATTTATTTTTCCTTAGGCGGCAATACGGCTACTGCCAACCAGTTTTTTCTTACTGATTCTACCAGGCATTTCTTAAGGGGCGCCCTTTATTTTGATGCCACACCAAATGCTGATTCATTGGGGATCGTAAATGATTTTCTGAAGAAAGATCTTCAGCATTTGATCAATACACTTACCTGGAAATAATTAAAATTAAAGATTAAAGATTATAGATGGACGAAAACCAATCTTTAATCTTTAATCTTCAATCTTTAATCTCAATTGTCTTTCTTCTCCACAACAGGAACCACAGACTCAGTCTTCACCGGCTCAATCTTGATCTCTTTTTCAAGATATTTTGCATCCAATGGGGCGCGGCTGAACTCACTGAATTTGAATTTCCTTTTTTTGACTGTTTTCTTTTCAGTTACAACGGATACCGACTTGGCAACCGGTTTTTCCGTAACGACGGCAGGACCATCCTTGGTGACCAGGATGGGTTCTTCCACGACAGGCTCTTTCACGGGCTGGGGTTCATACATTTTAGAAAACTGTTTATCGTGGTTTGCATTTTTGTAATCTACAAACCCATAAATGCTGGCACCGATCATTAACGTGGCGCCTACGTACAGAATGGATTTCATGTTATTTTGTTTAAAATGGTTGAATGTTGTTATGTCGAAAATGATTTTAAATAGTTTCTGCTCTGGCGGTATACAAACCATTCGGCAAATAGCATATTTCCGATCACGCTGATCCAAAGTGACAATTCATAATTCTCCAGGTGTCCCCAGCCTATCATAAAGAAAACAATATGATAGACCCGGAAGGTTACGGCTGTCATGGCCATGGCATAACTCCGCATCATCCAGATCTTGTGAGCAATTACATTTCTTTTATGAATGGTCGATAACCCATTCAGCGTGGTGATGAACCACCAGGTTGCCATGAACATGAAAAGGGCCCGCTCCCAAAAACTTCCTTTCGCAAAAAAGGACATATACAATCCGGTGGGCGCACCCAGGAAGAGAACAACGGCCACATATATTTTTCCCGAAACCCGGTGTATGGCCTTTGATTTCTTCATGATATAACGCGAGAACTGGATCAATGCAGTAATAATACAAACCGAACCGGCGAATATGTGGATATAGAAACAGGTGTTATAAAAACTACTTTTAAAAAGAAAGCTTCTTTCCTGGATAAAAGAAAAATCTTTACTGAAAGAAAAATAAGGAAGTGTATTATAGACCAGCAGGAGACTGAGCCCCGCTACAGGAACCCAGAATAACATCTGGAAAAAGACCCGAACTGAACGTTGTAGAGTATGTATTCTTGTGTTGTACATACAGCTGGTTTGTAGTAGGATGCAAATTCCAAACACAATGCATATCTCCCGGATGTTAGAACTGTGTTAAAGGGGATTTTCCGGGGTTCACTATCTTTAATTGTACCGCAAAAAACCGCAGACCATGCCCACACTCAAAAGGACCAGCCTGTCAGTTTTACTATTAGCATCTACAATTTTCGCCCGGTCGCAACAAACCCCGGCCGTGATCGATTCATTGAAAAAAAAGCTGAGTAAAACCACGGATATAAACGAAAGAAGCGATTTGCTGGGAGCTCTTTCCAGGATCTATATGAATACAAACCTGGCGATCGCTGACAGCCTGGGCAAACAGATGATCGAAGAAGCAGAGAACTCCCGCGACCGGCACCTGATCGTAGAAGCATTGTTGACCAACGGGGACCGCAATTCTTATTTTGCCAGCCAAAAAGAGAAAGTCAATAAAGCCATTGCGTATTACCAGCAGGCATTGCAGGTAGCCAGGGATAATAAACTGGATAAGGATATCGCACGTTCTTACCTGGCTTTATCAGCCATTTACAGATCGATACCTGATGCCGAAAAGGCTTTCAACTATTGCAACCAGGCTTTTTCTTATATCTCCATGCTGGATAACGACAGTCTCAAAGTGCAGGGTTACCTGGAATATGGAGCTGTATACAATGTGAAAAGGGAAAAGCTTCTTGCCTTGCGTAATTACCTGGCCGGACTTAAAGTCGCGGAAGAAATGAAGAATATCAGGTTAATGAGGGATTGTTATGGATCACTCACCAATTTCTATTCCAGTGTTGGGGATTATGATAAGGCGATCGATTACCAGGTCAAAGCATTGGCATTGCTCGATAAATTGAAAGATGGGCAAGTCAAGTACAATAAAGTGGTATTCCAGAACGCGGTTGGTAACCTGTATGCCCAGAAGAAAAATTATGATATGGCTAACTCCTGGTTTGAACGGGCGATCAGAACGGCTGATTCCATTCACTATGAGCCGCTGAAGATGCCGGCTTATATGGGAATCCTGAACAATTATCTTTCTTCCAACCGCCCGGCAGAAGCACTTGACTATTTTAATAAGAATACAGAAGTAAAACAATTCATTACCAACCTGGGAATGGGTTCGAGTATTGATATGGCTTATGGCTATATCTATACGGAGCTGGGCAGTTATGATTCCGCCGCGTATTATTATAATAAAAGCGCTCCTTTCTTTGAAAATAATTCCAACCAGGCCTCCCGCTATAGTTATTATTTCAGGGTGGGAAGGCTGAATGAACTTTCGGGAAAAATGCCAAAAGCAATTGAATACTTTACCCGGGCAAAAGAAGTCGCTTATAGTATTGGCGACCCGGAAAGGATCAGGGATGTAGCACAACAACTGGATTCTGTATATACAAAAGCAGGGGATTTTCGCCAGGCCCGGGAATACAATGCATTGTTTTACCAGTATAAGGATAGTCTCGAGAACCTGGGAAAGGAAAAAGACCTCTTGCAGGTAGAGGCTGCGGACATTCAGCAAAGAGAGACCCGGATCGCGAAAGAAGAGGCCGAGAAAAAAAGGATCCGGAATTATAACCAGTATATCGCTATTACGATCGGTATTGCCGTATTATTTGTGCTCCTGGTATTGCTCGGTATGTTCAAAGTATCTGCCGGCACCATCCGCGCCATCGGCTTTTTTGCCTTCCTCATCTTCTTTGAATTCATTTTCCTGATGTTCAAGAAAAATATTTATTCCATTACGCATGGTGAGCCCTGGAAGGACCTGGCGTTCATGATCGGCCTGGCTGCACTTCTTGTTCCGCTTCATCATTGGCTGGAAGAAAAAGTACTGCATTATCTCACTTCTCATAACCTGCTGACGGCTGCAGGAAAACATATTAAAACAAAATTCTTCAGTAAACCCGGTACAACGGGAGAATGAGTCAGCACGTACCTTTGCACCCGTCCGGCCGGAGTCATCCGGGCGAAAAAATTGAATGAGTGATTGTAATTGACAACATACTGGTGAGTGATGAACTGGTGGAAAAACAGTTTGTGTGTGACCTGAATAAGTGCAAGGGAGGTTGTTGTGAAGAAGGCGATGCCGGCGCTCCCCTGGATGATCATGAGCTGGATATTATCCTGGACCTGTATGAAAAGATCAGGCCTTATCTCACCGAAGCATCCATAAAAGAAATCGAAAAAAAGGGGAAATATGTTTATAGCCGGGAATTCGGATGGGTAACACCCACCCTGGGTAACGACAGGGAGATCTGTGTCTATGGCACCCGGGAAAAGAACGGGGTCATTGGCTGCGCATTTGAAAAAGCTTATTACGATGGCGTGATTCCCTGGAAAAAACCGGTCAGCTGTCACCTGTTCCCCGTGATTGCCAAAAAAGGCAAGCATGGAGATTATGAAAGAATGAACTATGAACCCCGGGAAAAATTATGCAACCCGGCCTGTGCATTAGGGAAGAAACTGGAAGTGCCCGTCTATGAATTTGTAAAAGAATCGCTGGTAAGAAAATACGGCGTTAGTTTTTATGAAGCCCTGGATAAGTTTGCAAAACTTCAAAAAGCCGGAGATAAATTCCCGGGTAAATAAATTTATCCCATGAAGGAAACAGCCCATGATTTTATTGCAAAAGGGACGGTCAAGGCCGAGGATAAAGAACATCGCCGCAAGATCAATTTCAACATCGGCAAATACAATGCAGCCGTTCCTAACGGGAAGGCACAATTTTACGACCTGGACCTTGCACGTGAAAAAGCAAAGAACCTGAAATGGAAGGCGATCGGGACATTGGATAAACAATTACAGGATTTCGAAGCGGCGATACTGAAAAGAGGAGCGAAAGTGATCTGGGCCGAAGATGCTCAACAAGCGAAAGAAGCGATCCGGAAGATCTGTGAAGAAAAAGCCTGTCGCAGTATCGTGAAAAGTAAAAGCATGGTCACCGAGGAGATCCACCTGAATGAATTCTTAGAAGAGCAGGGTATTGAATCCATAGAAACTGACCTGGGGGAATATATTCAGCAGCTTGATGGAGAACCTCCTTATCATATCGTTACCCCGGCGATGCATAAAAGCAAGGAGGATGTTGCAAAACTATTTGCAGAAAAACTGGGCACCGATCCCCGTGCCACACCGGAACAACTTACGCTGGTAGCCAGGAAAATATTACGCGATAAATATGTAAACGCCGAGATAGGTATTACGGGAGCCAATTTCATTATTGCGGATATCGGGGCCATTGCTGTTACCGAGAACGAAGGAAACGCAAGACTTACTGCCGCCTGGCCGAGAACACATATCGTGATCGCAGGTATTGAAAAAGTCATTCCTTCGATCACGGATCTTGCATTATTCTGGCCTTTATTGGCGACATATGGTACCGGCCAGAAAATGACCGTTTACAATTCGATCATCACGGGCCCCCGCCAGTATAAGGAATCGGATGGCCCGGAAGATATGATCGTGATCCTGCTGGATAACGGGCGGACGCAAATACTGGCCAATGAAAAACAAAGGGAGACTTTGTATTGTATCCGCTGCGGCGCCTGCCTCAATGCCTGCCCGGTTTATAAAAATATAGGCGGGCATACTTACGGAACAACTTATAGCGGTCCCATTGGTTCCATCATTACTCCTCACCTGAAACAAATGGGAAACTGGAAACATTTAAGTTACGCGTCATCGCTGTGTGGAAATTGTACTGAGGTATGTGCTGTCAAGATAAATCTTCACGAATTGCTATTAGAAACGCGGCACGAATCAGTAGAGGAAGGATATAGCAGCTATTCGGAAAAAATAGCATGGAGGATGTGGAAAAGGGGGATGCTGCATCGCCGATGGATGAATAGTTTTAGGGGAACCTTCAAAGGCTGGGTGGTGAACCGTTTAGTCAAAGGATGGGTAAAACACAGGGCGCCGGTACAATTTCCTAAAAGATCTTTCAATCAATTGTGGAAGGAAAAATATGGGAACAGGTAGAAAATGTAAAATGTAGAATGTAAAAGGTTCTTATCAGCATAAATTTTGATCGTCTATACCCAAAATATTACTTCCAGGCTCAAGTATATCGTTGATTTTATTGGTTCGCAGGTCTCGGTTGATGGGATCCATCTTACTACTGATATTGACTCATTCCGCAAAGCTGAAGGCCCTAAGATCAATTATAGCGCTGCACAAATCACCAAAGAGGAACTTTGGCTATCCCCTCATTCTCTTTTATTCGAGACCGGTATTCATCAACAATCCACCGGCACATTTGAATGGAAAGAGAGTAAGGCCTTTTTTAAAACAAATGGCGACTTTCCATTTGACATCTTTGCAGCTTCCTTTTACCTGCTCAGCCGCTACGAAGAATATTTACCGCATGAAAAAGATGAATATGGGCGTTATGCACATCAAAATGCACTGGCATTCCGGGAAAAATTTATCCATTTTCCCCTGGTAAACTTCTGGATCCGGGAATTGGCAGCGGTGACAGGATCAAAGATCCAGTCAGCATTTCAATTCATCCCTACATACGATATCGACGAAGGATATTGTTACCTCAACAAATCCTGGTGGAGGACGATGGGTGGATATGTCCGGTCAGCTTTACAGGGAAACTGGAAAGAATTTTCTGAACGAAGAAAAGTATTAGGAGGTAAAATCCCGGATCCTTACGATTCATATGATTGGATCAGGAACCTGCACCAGGAAAAAATGAAGGACCTGGAGACTCATGTATTTTTCCTGGTCGCTGAAAAAAAAGGAAAATGGGATAAAAATATTTCTCCCTTCAAACATAAATGGAGGGAAAAAGCCCGTGATTTCATGTCATCATCGGCATTCCAGGCGGGAATTCATCCTTCCTGGCAGTCGGGAGATGACCCCTCACTACTTCGGAAAGAACTGGAAATCCTCGAACAACTTTTGCGTGTGACAGCAAAAGGATCAAGGCAACATTATATTCGTTTCAATTTACCCCTCACTTACAGGCAGCTGATTGATGCAGGTATAACCTGCGATTTTTCCATGGGATATGGAAGCATCAATGGATTCAGGGCCTCGGTAGCTTCTCCGTTTTATTGGTACGATCTGGAAAAAGAAACCAAAACGGATCTTCTCCTTTATCCTTTCTGTTTTATGGATGCTAACTCTTTCTATGAACAAAGATTAACACCGGCACAGGCTGCCAAAGAATTAGTTCATTATCATTATGTGGTTCAATTAGTGAATGGTACGCTAGTCACGATTTGGCATAACACATTCCTGGGGACACACGAAAGATTCAAGGGATGGAGAAATGTTTATGAAGATTTTTTTCCTTGATTACAGAACCTTCCTGATAAATTGACTGGCGTAATTCTGCCGGGAAGGCGGGAAGACGGAAAGGGACGCTTTAACCCACGAAGCGTCCCGCTGGGACGCATGTATGCAAAAAATATATTCTTCTACCCACGAAACATCCCTACGGGATGATATAACAATTTTAAATAGCCCTTACCGTCTTCGATCTCTAGGCCTTTTCAAAGTTAACTTCCCGTCTTACCGCCTTCCCGGCAAATTTCTTCAGGCCGGTAAGAAGTTTTCGATTTTAAAGGATCCAAAATTTATATCCCTTCGGCTTCAGGTTGTTCAACCGGATTTGTTTTAAATGCCCTGTTGACCATATATACGCCAAATAAGGTAACCAGTCCTCCAATCCCGATAAAGATGCTCAGCTTTTCATTGAATATGAGCGCCCCCAGTAAGACTGCAACCATGGGATTGACGTAAGCATATATTGAAGCTTGTTCTGTGGGCAGATTTTGCAGCGCATATAGATAACAGATAAATGCGATCAACGAACCGAAGAACACCAGGTAGCCGATCGATGCCCAGGATTGCCAGGGGATGGCGCCCAATGAGATTGCATTCCCGGTTAGGTTGGTAAATGAAAACAGCCCGATTCCCGAGATCAGCATTTGTAGTCCCAGGCTGAAATAGGGATTGAAATGAACAGCTTGTTTCTTGGTATATAATGTAGCGAAGGCCCAGGTCCAGGTAGCGATGAGCGATAAGGATATACCGAATACAAAATCCGGGTTAAAAAAATCCTGCAGGTGTTCATAGAAAATGACACAGACTCCGCCGAAACCCAATAATAATCCCCAGAGCGCTTTGGAAGGTAGTTTTTCACGGGAAGAAAATAAACCGATCACTACTAACCAGAGCGGGAAGATGGCACCCATGATCGAACCCAGTCCCGCGCTGATATATTGAACGCCCCATGTGCTAAGACCATTGCTCATAACAAAATTCAGGAAGCTGAGCACCAGGATAGGGATCCACTCTTTTCCCCTTGGAAATTTCGCACCCCGGATCATAAAATAGATAACATAAATGGTTCCTGCGATCAGTTGACGGATGCTCGCCAATTGCAAAGCGGGCATGCGTCTTACGCCTTCTTTGGAAGCTATCCAGGTGGTTCCCCATAATATACATACCAGGGCCAGCGCAAAGATTGCTTTCGACCTCGTTCCTTTTTGCCGGATAGTAAGCGGATTGAAAACCGATAATTGTTTTAATGTATCACCGGTTTGAGAGAGAGTTTTATATATATCGAATCTCATGAAAGGTCAAATATGTCAAATGGGTCATACAGGTCAAATAAATCTTCTCCCCTTTAGGGGATGGGGGCCTAGTGCTTAAAATGCCTCATACCCGTCATCACTAGTACCAGTTTGTGCTGTTTGCAGTATTCAACCGAATCGTTATCCCTGATCGATCCTCCCGGTTGAATGAAAGCCTGGATGCCGGCAGCATGACCCAGTTTAACACAATCATCAAAAGGAAAAAATGCATCGCTGGCCATGACCGCTCCATCAAGATCAAAATTGAATTGCCTGGCTTTATCGACGGCCTGGCGTAAAGAATCGATCCGGCTGGTCTGCCCGCATCCCTTTCCCACCAGTTGTTTGTTTTTTACAAGGGCGATCGCATTTGACTTGAGGTGTTTAGCGACAGCGTTGGCAAAGAGGAGGTCTGCTTTTTCCATCTCTGTTGAATCGCGGCCGCCCGCTTCCTTCCAATCTGTATAATTACCCTTATCGGTTTGCTGGATCAATACGCCATTGAGCACAGACCTGTATTGTTCAGCAGCAGCAAAACTTGTTTTTTGTTTCAGTAGGATGCGATTTTTTTTGGATTTGAGAATATGCAAAGCTTCCGGGGTAAAATCTGGAGCTATCAATACTTCAAAAAAGATCCCGTTCACTGCGATCGCGGTGAATTCATCGATCGAATGGCTACAGATCAATACGCCTCCAAATGCACTCTCCGGATCACAGGCAAGAGCAGCATCCCAGCTTTCCTTAACAGAATGACGTGCCGCGATACCACAGGGATTGGTATGTTTGATAATTGCAAATACCACTTCTTTGCTTCCAGGCTC